>NZ_JBVAYF010000004.1:0-253019 GCF_055413345.1 Pseudaeromonas sp. HNCC25DJ180 | reverse complement strand
ACCGTAAGGTCAGTCAGCGAGAGTAGGAGACTACTTCGCAGACACGCGACTAGACTGTAAAGTCAGCAAAAAGCCCCGATAGTGATATCGGGGCTTTTTGTTTTATTTGGTTTGGCCATCTCTGTGTCGCAGTAAACACGGGTATCCGCATTGGCTGGCGTTGTGACCATAAAAAAAGCTGGAGTCATACTCCAGCTTTTTGCGTTTTGTTCTTCTTCACTCTAGCGAATGAACGGAGTTACTTCAGTTCATCTACCAGTTTGATGGCGCGACCAATGTAGTTGGCCGGGGTCATCAGCTTGAGTTCTGCCTTGACGTGCTCTGGTAGGGCCAGGGTGTCGATAAACTCACGCATACCCTGGGCATCTACGCGACGACCGCGGGTCAGCTCCTTGAGCTTCTCGTAAGGCTTTTCGATGCCGTAGCGGCGCATCACGGTCTGGATTGGCTCGGCCAGTACTTCCCAGTTGCTATCCAGATCGGCGGCCATGGCGCCTTCGTTGGCTTGCAGCTTGGAGATCCCCTTCAGGGTGGCTTGATAGGCGATCAGTGAATAGCCGACGGCGACACCCAAATTGCGCAATACGGTACTGTCGGTGAGATCGCGCTGCCAGCGGCTGACGGGCAGCTTGGCGGCCAGATGATCGAACAGGGCATTGGCCAGCCCCAGATTGCCTTCGGAGTTTTCGAAGTCAATGGGGTTGACCTTATGCGGCATGGTCGAGGAGCCAATTTCGCCGGCAATGGTGCGCTGTTTGAAATGGCCCAAACAGATGTAGCCCCAAATATCGCGGTCAAAGTCGAGCAGTATGGTATTGAAGCGAGCAATGGCATCAAACAGTTCTGCTATGTAGTCATGGGGTTCGATCTGGGTGGTGTAGGGGTTCCAGGTCAGCCCCAGGCCAGTAACAAACTGCTCGGAGAAGAGATGCCAGTCCACTTCTGGGTAGGCGCTGATATGGGCGTTGTAGTTACCCACGGCACCATTAATCTTGCCCAGCAGTTCGACTGCACGGATCTGCTTGACCTGGCGTTCCAGACGGTAGGCGACGTTCGCCATCTCCTTGCCCATAGTCGTCGGTGATGCCGGTTGCCCGTGGGTGCGGGAGAGCAGCGGCATGTCGCGATACTCATGTGCCAACCGTTTTACCTCGGCTACCAGTTTTTCACAGTAGGGGAGGATCACCTCTTCCCGGGCAGTTTTGAGCATCAGACCATGGGAGTTGTTATTGATATCTTCCGAGGTGCAGGCGAAGTGGATGAATTCACTGACCGCAGCCAACTCAGGATGAGCGGCAACTTTCTCTTTCAGGAAGTATTCGACTGCCTTCACATCGTGGTTGGTGGTGCGTTCGATCGCTTTGATCCGAGCGGCATCCTCTTCATTGAAGTGGGTGATGATGCTGTCGAGTTGGGCATTCGCCGCAGCGGAGAAGGTGGGCACTTCCGGGATCCCGGGGTGGCTGGCCAGTTGTTGCAACCAGCGAACCTCGACTTCTACGCGAAAGCGCAGCAGGCCGTACTCGGAGAAAATGGGGCGCAGGGCCGTACACTTGTCGCCGTAACGACCATCTAAGGGGGAAACCGCAGTCAGTGCTGACAATTCCATGAAATAAGCTCCTGAGGTGGGGGTTATATTTGGTTCAAGGCTGAACGGGCTGCCGCTACCAACTTCTTGCGTGAGAAGAGGATATGACGACGGCGACCGCCCACTTGGCGCCACAATACGGTGGCGCGGATCCCGGCCAGCAGCAGGGCGCGAACCTTGTGCTGGACCAGTGGTTGTTGCAGATAGGCTGGGGTTCCCGCTATCTGAATGCGTGGGCCTATGGGGCTGACATGCTCGCTGTAGATGCTGGCGAGATTGGCCAACACAGGCTCATCCACCAACTGGAAGTGATGGAGCTGGCGTTTGACTTGGGTGATCCGCTCACCCAGCATATTGAGCACATCCCGGCGTCCTGCCAGTTTGCGCTCCAGGGCTACCATGCTGACTACATAGCGGGTCAGCTCGGCATTTTTGGGATTACCGCCATTGCCCAATTGCTCCACAATGGCTTTATAGCCCTCGAGCAATGAGACGTCGGCCAAGACCTCTTCTGGGGTCTTGGGATCTGTGATGAGAATAGATGCTAGGCATTGCTGCAGGCTTGCTTCATCACAATGGCCATGGCGAGCCACTTGCTGTACCAGATAGGCAGCTTGGCAGATACCGGCAAAGGCCATGACTCGAATAGCTTGTTTATCGCTCATCTTCTACTCCTGATGACGAAAACGCTGTTCAATGATACCCCCACCCAGGCAAACCTCGCCTTGATAAAACACGGCGGATTGCCCTGGGGTGATGGCGGACTGAGGGGTTGCAAAGGTGACGCGGATGGTTTCGCTATCCAAGGGCTCGACACGGCAGGGGAAATCCTGCTGGCGGTAGCGGCTCTTGACCGTGCACTCAAATGGGGTGGTGATGGGAGCGCGATCCACCCAGTGCAACTGGCCGGCGATAAGACCATCGGAGAAGAGGCGCGGGTGGTCGTGACCTTGGGCCACAACGAGGACATTGCGTTCCAGATCTTTATCCACCACATACCAGGGGGTGTCATCGGCCTCTTTCATGCCGCCAATTCCCAGTCCTTTGCGTTGACCCAGGGTGTGATACATCAGGCCCTGGTGTTCACCAATGACTATGCCTTCCGGGGTCTCGATGGCTCCGGGCTGTGCGGGTAGATATTTAGCTAAAAACTCGCGGAATTTGCGTTCGCCGATGAAGCAGATACCGGTACTGTCTTTTTTCTTGGCCGTAGCTAGCTCCAGATGTTCGGCGATACGGCGTACCTCGGGTTTTTCCAAGTCCCCCACTGGAAACAGGCTTTGACTTAGCTGCTGTTCACTCAGTGTGTAGAGGAAGTAGCTCTGATCTTTGTTGGTATCGAGGCCGCGCAGCAAACGTGGGTGGCCAGTGCTGTCATCCCGGCGCACATAATGGCCAGTGGCTATGTAGTGGGCGCCTAGCTCTTCGGCGGCAAACTCCAGGAAGGCTTTAAACTTGATCTCTTTGTTGCACAGAATATCGGGGTTAGGGGTGCGGCCAGCTTTGTATTCAGCCAGGAAGTGTTCGAAGACGTTGTCCCAATATTCGGCCGCAAAATTGATGGTATGCAGTTCAATGCCCAGCTTGTCACAGACAGCCTGGGCATCGGCCAAATCCTGAGCGGCTGAGCAGTACTCATCCGTGTCGTCTTCTTCCCAGTTCTTCATGAACAGACCCTCTACCTGGTAGCCCTGTTGCAGCAGCAGGTAGGCGGATACGGAAGAGTCAACTCCGCCGGACATGCCGACGATCACCTTGATTTGGCTGTTATCTGTCATCTGATTCGCTATCGTTACAAAAAACTGTGCGTATTCTAACAGAAATGGTGGTAAGTGACACGGGCTGCTAGCGTCTGGCGCGGCGGTCTTTGAGGCTGCTGAGGGGGAGTCTGACCCCCTGCTGATACTCTTCAAGACACTCCAGAACGAGGGGGCTGCGTAATTTGCTGCCCAGGGCGCGGATCTCGGATTCGGTTAGCCAGTGGCAGGCTATGATGTCGTTATCCGGATCCTGCGGCTCGTGAGGGCCAGGGGCTTGGGTCAGCTCGCAGTAAAAGCAAAAACGCAGGTAGGTCAGCTGACGATAGGGGCTGGAGTAGAGGTAGGTACCCAGCCAGCCATCCGGTGCTAGATCGAGACCGGTTTCTTCCTTTATCTCGCGCTTGACCGCTTCCAGCAGATTCTCATCCGCTTCCAGGTGTCCGGCAGGTTGGTTAAATACCTGGCGGCCATGATCCCGCTCTTCGACCAGCAAGAAGTGATCCTGCCAGCGAATGACGGCGGCGACGGTGACATTGGGGCGAAATCTCATGATGGGTTCTCCGCGCATCGGTAGCCTGCTGGAGGTTGGCGTCGCGGGCGAGTGAATGGTCTGCTGCGACGCTGTCATGCCGTATGCGGTAAGTTAATGACAACGTCTCTATGGTAGCAAATGGCCTGGATCCAGGATATGCGCATTTACTTTGATGTGGCGCGGCAATTTGCATATGGTGTGTGTTGGGCTAAGATGGCCCTCAATTAGATCGACACAATGATAACAAACGGAAGTTAGGAGACACCGATGGAAAGTAAAGTCGTCGTACCCAGTGTAGGGGAAAAGATCACTCTTGATGCTCAGGGCAAACTTGTGGTGCCTAATCATCCTGTTATTCCTTTCATCGAGGGGGATGGCATCGGTGTGGATGTGACCCCAGCCATGATCAAAGTGGTTGATGCCGCCGTCGCCAAGGCTTATCAGGGTCAGCGCAAGATTGAGTGGATGGAGATCTACACTGGCGAGAAGTCTACCCAGGTGTATGGTCAGGATGTCTGGCTGCCTGCCGAGACTCTGGATTTTATCCGTGACTATCATGTGGCCATCAAGGGCCCGCTGACCACGCCAGTGGGTGGCGGTATTCGCTCTTTGAACGTCGCCCTGCGCCAAGAGCTGGATCTCTATATCTGCCTGCGTCCGGTTCGCTACTACGAAGGCACTCCGAGCCCGGTTAAGCGCCCTGATCTGACCGATATGGTGATCTTCCGTGAGAACGCTGAAGATATCTATGCCGGTATCGAGTGGAAGGCCGATTCAGCCGAAGCCAAAAAGGTTATTGCTTTCCTGCGCGAAGAGATGGGGGTCAAGAAGATCCGCTTCCCGGAAAACTGTGGCATTGGTATCAAGCCCATGTCAGCAGCCGGTACTCAGCGTCTGGTTCGTGCCGCCATTGAGTATGCCGTTGCCAACGATCGTGACTCAGTAACCCTGGTGCACAAGGGCAACATCATGAAGTTCACCGAAGGTGCCTTCAAGGATTGGGGTTATCAGCTGGCTCGTGAAGAGTTCGGTGCCGAGCTTATTGATGGCGGCCCTTGGTGTCAGTTCAAGAACCCCAAGAGCGGCAAGACTATCGTCATCAAGGATGTGATCGCCGATGCCTTCTTGCAGCAAATCCTGTTGCGTCCTGCCGAATATGACGTTATCGCCTGTATGAACCTTAACGGTGACTACATCTCCGATGCGCTGGCGGCTCAGGTCGGTGGTATTGGTATTGCTCCTGGTGCCAACATTGGTGATGGCGTCGCTCTGTTTGAGGCCACACACGGTACGGCTCCCAAGTATGCAGGACAAGATAAGGTCAACCCGGGTTCACTCATTCTCTCTGCCGAGATGATGTTGCGGCACATGGGGTGGGTCGAAGCGGCTGATCTCATCATCAAGGGGATGGAAGCGGCAATCCGTAACAAGACGGTCACCTATGACTTCGAGCGCTTGATGGACGGAGCTACTCTGCGTAAGTGTTCCGAGTTTGCCGATGATATGATCGAGCAGATGTAAGCAACGGCCAGGCGCGTAACGTGTCTTGGCTATAATGAAAAGCGGGCTCATGGCCCGCTTTTTCATGCTCTTGTTTTCTTATCCGTTGCTCAGGATTCTTGCGCCCCCGCGGGAATTATGCTGACCGCATGAAATCCCTTGGGCCCAGCCTGTAGCTCAAATTGCACTGGCTGGCCTGCTTTTAAGGTTTTGTAACCCTCCATGTCGATAGTGGAGTAATGAGCAAAAATGTCATCTCCACCACCTTCCGGGCAAATAAACCCAAATCCCTTTGCGTTGTTAAACCACTTGACCGTTCCGGTAGCCATACACCTACGTCCTTAATCAAAATACACCTTAAAGCCGTTGAGTCGGTCGCCAATGATCTTTATAACTGTTTAGTAGCCATCAGTCATAATCGATCCTTGGTTACCAAAGAATCAATCTAGTATGAAAAAACGCCAAGTCAAGTGTTCAATGTTACACCAAAGTTGTAACTTCGATGCAATAATTGACATTGGCCGTAAGCAGGGTAGTAATTAAGTGTAAGGGTTGTGTGTATGAGCAAGTTCAAGGAGGCTGCTAATCCAGCAATACAACAGGAGTCCGATACTGAGACCCGGTTGCAGCCACCCTCCATGTACAAGGTAGTCCTCAATAACGATGATTACACGCCGATGGACTTTGTTGTGGAGGTGCTGCAGAAGTTCTTCCGTTTGAACATAGAGCAGGCGACAGAGATCATGCTTTCCGTGCATTATCAGGGAAAGGGGATCTGTGGGATTTACACAGCCGAGATAGCGGAGACCAAAGTCGAACAGGTCAATCAGTACGCTAAACACCACGAACACCCGTTGCTCTGCACCATGGAAGCGGTGTAATTCAACTGCAGCAGAGCATAGTCAGCATTCTCAGGGGAGGTGCCCATGTTGAGCAAAGAGTTAGAACAAACCCTGAACCTCGCGTTCAAAGAAGCCCGTGATGCTCACCATGAGTTTATGACGGTTGAACACCTGCTGCTGGCATTGCTGGATAACAGTGCTGCCCGGGAGGCCCTGCAAGCCTGTGGCGCGAACCTGGATGGACTACGCAAAGACATCCTGGGTTTTATCCAGCAGACCACACCACTTATACCCACAGATGATTATGAACGTGAAACCCAGCCAACCCTGGGTTTCCAGCGCGTGTTGCAGCGAGCGGTTTTTCATGTGCAGTCCTCGGGTAACAGTGAAGTCAACGGGGCCAATGTGTTGGTGGCCATCTTCAGTGAGCAGGAGTCCCAGGCAGCCTACTTTCTGAAGAAGAGTGATATTAGTCGCCTGGATGTGGTCAATTTTCTCTCTCATGGTATCCGTAAGGAGGGGGGCCATCATGATGAGCCTCGTGGTTCCTCCAACTCATCCCCATCTGATAACGATGGGGGAGCGGAGGAGTCAGGGAGTGTCCAGTTAGAGAATTTTGTCGCCAACCTTAATCAGCGTGTGCTGGAGGGGCGGATCGATCCCCTGATTGGGCGTGATGATGAGCTCAATCGTGCCGTACAGATCCTCTGTCGTCGTCGCAAGAATAACCCCTTGCTGGTGGGTGAAGCCGGGGTGGGTAAGACCGCCATCGCCGAAGGTCTGGCTTACCGTATTGTCAAGGGCGAGGTGCCAGAGGTGATTGCCAATAGCGTCATCTACTCCCTGGATATGGGCTCCTTGCTGGCGGGGACCAAGTATCGGGGCGATTTCGAGAAGCGCTTCAAGGTGTTGCTCAAGCAGTTGGAGAAGCAAGAGGGGGCGATCCTCTTCATCGACGAGATCCATACCATCATTGGCGCTGGTGCGGCCTCGGGTGGTCAGTTGGATGCAGCTAACCTGATTAAGCCTATTCTGTCGGCGGGTCTGCTGCGCTGCATCGGTTCAACCACCTACCAGGAGTATGCTCAGGTCTTTGAGAAGGACCATGCTCTGGCGCGTCGCTTCCAGAAGATTGATGTGGTTGAGCCATCGGTTGATGACACCACACGCATTTTGATGGGGCTCAAGAGCCGCTATGAGGCACACCACAATGTGCGCTATACCAGCAAGGCATTGCGCGCTGCGGCCGAGTTGGCGGCTAAATATATCAACGATCGTCATTTGCCGGATAAGGCTATTGATGTGATCGACGAGGCCGGGGCCAGCCAGCGCATGTTGCCTGCCAGTCGCAGGAAGAAGGTGATCAATGTCGGTGAGATTGAGTCGATTGTTGCCAAGATTGCCCGTATTCCCGAGAAGTCGGTCTCATCGTCCGATCGTGAAGTGCTGAAGAGTCTGGAGCGTAATCTGAAGATGGTAGTCTTCGGTCAGGAGCGTTCCATCGAGGTGCTGACCGATGCGATTCGCTTAAGCCGTTCTGGTTTGGGTAACGAGCGTAAGCCGGTGGGCTCCTTCTTGTTTGCTGGGCCAACCGGTGTGGGCAAGACTGAGGTGACGTTGCAATTGGCCAAGGCGCTGGGCGTTGAACTGCTGCGTTTCGATATGTCCGAATACATGGAGCGCCATACCGTCTCTCGCCTGATTGGGGCGCCGCCTGGTTATGTAGGCTTTGAACAGGGGGGCTTGTTGACCGATGCGGTGCTCAAACATCCCCATTGTGTGGTGTTGCTCGATGAGATCGAGAAGGCGCACTCCGATGTCTTCAACCTGCTGTTGCAGGTGATGGACAACGGTAGCCTCACCGATAATAACGGGCGCAAGGCAGATTTCCGCAATGTGATCCTGGTGATGACCACCAATGCCGGAGTGCAGGAGACACAGCGCAAGTCCATTGGTTTCCAACAGCAGGATCATAGTTTTGATGCCATGTCGGAGATTAATCGGACCTTTAGTCCGGAGTTCCGTAACCGGCTGGATCACATCATCTGGTTCAATCAGTTGAGCATGGAGGTGATCCATCAGGTCGTGGACAAGTTTGTGGTGGAGTTACAGGCTCAGCTGGATGCCAAGGGCGTATCGCTGGAAGTCACCACGGCTGCACGCGAATGGCTAGCCGAGAAGGGATATGACAAGTCAATGGGTGCGCGTCCCATGGCTCGTTTGATCCAGGAAAAGCTAAAGAAACCACTGGCCAACGAACTGCTGTTTGGCCAACTGGTCGATGGGGGCTCGGTGCGGGTGGAACTACTGGATGACGAGTTGAAGTTTCACATCACGTCATCACACAAGCACGAGGCAGCGGTACATTAAGGGCCGCTTTGACCCACTAAAGGCTCAGCCCCCAGCATTGTTGGGGGCTGATACGAATTTCCGGGCTTATCGAGAGCGGAAAACGATGCGGCCTTTAGACAGGTCGTAAGGGGTGAGCTGCACTGTGACTTTGTCACCAGTCAGGATGCGGATGTAGTTCTTGCGCATCTTGCCGGAGATGTGGGCAATGACCACATGACCGTTTTCCAATTCAACCCGAAACATAGTGTTAGGCAGGGTTTCCAGGATGGTACCTTGCATCTCAATACTGTCTTCTTTCGACATTTAATCCTCGTGATGGCCACTATAAAAAACGTGCGGATCATGCCGGATTTAGCCAGCTGTGTAAAGTTTACTCCTGCTTTGAGCTGCCATTTTTCCATTCATGGTCAATAAGTAGCTCATAAGGCTGGAATTGGCACTTGTAATTCATCTTGCGGCAGCCATCTATCTGGTAGCCCAGATAGAGCCATTGCTTCCCCATTCTCCTGGCCAAGTCGATCTGTAACTGTATGGCCAGAGTGCCCAGCGAGCGCGACTCTTCGCTGGCATCATAGAAGGTATACATGGCACTCAGGCTATGGGGCAGGGGATCCGTGATGGCCAGGGCCACCAACTGGCTACCCAGGCGTAACTCCATGAAATAGGGGGTAAGCCAACTACAGAGCAAGAAGTTGTCATATTGATTGCGACTTGGCGGATACATGGAGCCATCGGCGTGGCGCTCGTTTATATAGCGGGCGAAGAGGTCGTAGTATTCGGGCTTATCCTGGGTGCTCAGCACCATCTGCAGATCCTGGTTGCGCTGGCGGATACGGCGCTGGCTGCGACTGGCCTGAAAATGGTGGACTGGAATTCGTATCGAGCGACAAGCCTGACACGCCTGGCAATAGGGACGGTAGATGTCACTGCCGCTACGGCGAAAGCCAGCCGCCAGCAGCGACTCATAGCCGACTGGAGAGAGGTGAGTCTTGTCGAGCAGTACCATCAACTGCTCGCGCTCTGCGGGCAGATAACTGCAGTGGTGCTCTGGGGTCAAACCGACCCTTAATGCAATTTCGGTCATAGAGATACTTGCTGGGTCTCCCAACAGCCAGGGGTTAGGGACTCATCCCTGAGCTGCTTGAGTTGTTTTATAAAGTGCTGCCGTGACCATTCGGCGACTCCCAGGGAGGCCAGATGGTCAGTCCGCATCTGACAGTCTATCAGTGCGCCACCATGGTGAGCAAAATGGTGGCAGAGTGCAATCAATGCCAGCTTGGAGGTGTTAACTTGACGCGAAAACATCGACTCACCGCAAAATAATCGCCCCACACTGATGCCATAGAGACCACCGACCAGTTCATTGTCTGACCATACTTCAATGGAGTGGGCATCTCCCCTGGCATGCAAGAGCTGGTAGGAGAACATCAGCTCTTCGTTAATCCAGGTATCATCAGAGTCTCTACGTGGGGCGGCACAGGCTTGCACCACCTGCATGAACTGACGATTTATCCAGATCTGATACTCATGATGGCGCAGCCACTTGGCCATGCTGCGGCTGATATGGAGCTGCTCCGGCTCTAGCAGGGCGCGTGGATCCGGTGACCACCAGAGGATCGGGTGGTGAGCCGGATACCAGGGGAAAATACCGTTATGGTATGCTGCCAGCAGACGCTCGGGTTTGAGATCGCCGCCCATGGCCAGCAGTCCATTGGGTTCGCTCAAGGCGTGGTGTGGAGCGGGAAATCGGTTAGAGTCTGACTCCAACTGCGTCAAGAAAGTAGACATGGATACAGGATGCCTAAATGAAACATGCCATTAAGATCATAGCGATACTCTGGGCCCTTGTCACCGCAACATCAGGCGTGGCGGCACCTTACCAGCGTAATGTGGCCCGTCCTGTCGATGAGGTGGTGTTTGGTGTGGTGGAGAGTGTCAGAAACATCACCCAGACCCAAGTGACGCAATCCCAGCACTCGGGTTGGAAGACCTTGGGCGGTGCCCTGTTGGGAGGCTTGTTAGGCAACCAGTTTGGTAGTGGTCATGGTCAGGAGATCGCCACGGCGGTGGGCGCTCTGGCTGGGGCGGGGGCGGCGCAGATGTGGACACAGCCCGAGAGTCACGATTATCAGCTGGTGGAGCTGCTGATCCGTACCGAGAAGAACAAATTAATCAATGTGATCCAGGATTATGATGCCAGCATGCAGTTCAGTCAGAAAGAGAAGGTGCGGATCCTTTATTTCAGCGACGGTGTGCGGGTGGATAAGACGTTTTGAGATGAAGCAGGAGGCCGACTCGGCCCCCTTGAATCGATGAATTACAGGCTGTCCAGATAACGCTCGGCATCCAGGGCGGCCATGCAGCCGGTGCCGGCCGAGGTGATGGCCTGGCGGTAGATATGGTCAGCTACATCGCCAGCGGCAAAGACCCCTTCGATACTGGTTTGGGTGGCAAAGCCCTCACTGCCGCCCTTGACCTTCAAATAACCCTCTTTCATCTCCAGCTGGCCTTGGAATAGCCCGGTATTCGGGCTGTGACCTATGGCGATAAAGACCCCCATCAGCTCCACCTCTGAGAGGGCGCCATCCTTGGTGTTGCGCAGTCGCATACCGGTGACCCCCATCTCATCCCCCAGTACTTCTTCCAGGGTCTGATTGACGTGCAGCTTGATGATGCCCTGTGCGACCTTGTCATGCAGGCGCTGGATCAGGATCTTCTCGGCACGGAATTCATCACGTCGATGCACCAGGTGTACTTCCGAGGCAATATTCGCCAGGTAGAGGGCCTCTTCTACTGCGGTATTGCCACCGCCTATGACGGCCACTTTTTGCTTGCGATAGAAGAAGCCATCGCAGGTAGCACAAGCGGATACGCCTTTGCCTTTGAAAGCCTCTTCTGACTCCAACCCCAAATAGCGAGCCGATGCGCCTGTGGCTATGATGAGGGCATCGCAGCTGTATTCACCGCTGTCACCCTTGAGTCGAAACGGCTTGGAGTGCAGTTGCACTTCGTTGATGTGATCAAACACAATTTCGGTTTGAAAGTGTTCGGCGTGGGCCTTCATGCGCTCCATCAGGGCGGGTCCGGTCAGACCCTCTGCATCCCCCGGCCAATTTTCTACTTCGGTGGTCGTGGTCAGCTGGCCGCCTTGCTGCATGCCTGTCACCAGCACGGGGTTGAGATTGGCGCGTGCGGCATAGACGGCGGCGGTATAGCCAGCGGGCCCTGAGCCGAGGATCAAAAGCTTGGCGTGCTTGGTTTGACTCATAATGACACTCTCCTGTTGGTGTTGGCTCAATTCTAGGTAACTGGTTTCATGGGGTAAAGGATGTTGAATCGATTAGTACCATCGCTTTTTTAAATCCCGCTGGTGACTCCGTTTGTCGTTGCCCGCTTATCGTACGCTTGGCACCGTTTTAGGGCGAGAACAGTTGCTATGCGACTCTTATGGGTCATTTTTGGCGACTATTTGGCCTAATACGGCACTAATCTGGTTAAGTATGCTGTTTTTGTTCTTAATCCAAGGCATTTCTCTTGATTCCGTCGCACAAATATGGCAATTGTTAATCACAGCATGGATATGCACACTCGGCCCGCTTCACCATCCCGGATGAATTCCATCTTGGGTCGGCTAGTTGGTCGTGGTTAGTACCATCATGTGGGGGTTGTCTACCTTGTATTGCCTCGATGTCAGTTGAGCTGACCTGCATGGCATGACAAAACACAGGATGCGTTTTTAGGTCTGAATGTCCCAGCTATTGTTGGATATTTATGCTTGAAAGGTGTATTTTTATCCACGCTCATCGTGAGGCTGTCTTCTGATTTCATTTACTCTTGTGTTTAACATCCCAATAATGGGAAGTGATTGACAAATATCACATGGAAATCTATAAATGACTCAGGATATGTCTCTAAAAGTTTGTCAAAGGATGGAATTATATGCTGGAAGAGAACGGTAGGTTACGGGATTTAGACCGGATAGATCGCAACATTCTGAATGAACTGCAAAAGGATGGCAGAATTTCAAATGTGGAGCTCTCCAAGCGTGTAGGTCTGAGCCCAACGCCATGCCTTGAGCGGGTTCGCCGCTTGGAGCGTCAGGGGTTTATCGAAGGCTACACTGCCATTCTCAATCCCCATTTTCTGGATGCGTCCCTGCTGGTTTTTGTGGAGATCACCCTGAATCGTGGTGCGCCTGATGTGTTCGAACAATTCAACAAAGCCGTGCAGACTCTGGAAGAGATCCAGGAGTGTCATCTGGTTTCCGGTGATTTCGACTATCTGCTGAAGACTCGGGTCTCCGATATGTCAGCGTACCGTCGGCTGTTGGGTGAAACCCTACTGCGCCTGCCTGGTGTAAACGACACTCGGACCTATGTGGTGATGGAAGAGGTCAAACAGAGTAATCGTTTGGTGATCAGCACCCGTTAGTCACTATCTCTTTCAAAGAGTGGGGAAGCCTTCACACCATTTCCCTGATCTAGAAATGAGCGGCCATGCCGCTCATTTCTTATTTGCATTCTGATCACCTCTGCCGAGTATAATGTCGCGGCCTGAAACTGCAGGTGGCGAGCCGTTGGCCACTGCCAGTTTCAAATTATTTCAAAGTAAAGGAGTCGGGGTTTGACTGCTAGGAAGTTCACACCTATTTCAGGTTTTCAGCGCATCTTTGAAACTGGCCTTATCGTGCTGAGTGTAGGTGCCCTTTTTCTGCTATTGGCACTGCTGACTTATCATCCCTCCGATCCTGGTTGGTCGCAGACCGCTTGGGGTGGCAAGATCCATAATGCGGCGGGTAGCGCCGGTGCCTGGGTGGCGGATCTCACCTTCTTTATTTTTGGGGTGTTTGCCTATCTCATTCCGCCTTTGCTGGTGCTATTGGGGTGGAGTCTGTTCTGGCGCCCCTACCGGTTGCTGGAGGTGGATTATCTGGCTTTGGGATTGCGGATCCTGGGCTTTTTAGTGCTGTTCTTCGGGATGTCGGCCCTGGGCAGTATGAACTTCAACGATATCCATAACTTCTCTTCTGGTGGCCTGATCGGCGACATGATCTACACCAGCATGCAACCCATGTTCGGTGAATTGGGTACCACCCTAGTGCTACTCTGTTGCATTGCTGCCGGCATGACGCTGTTTACCGGTTGGTCCTGGATCATGATAGTGGAGAAGATGGGCGAGTGTGTCACCGGCTCGGGTCATTTTGTGACGACCTTGCCTGCTCGCATCGCCGGTTGGTTTGCCCGCAAGGCGGGTTATGCTCCTGTTACCACGATGGGCGATGATTTGCTGGATGATGATGACGACGAGGAGATGCCACTGGCCGTGGCCCCCGTCAGCAGTGATGCGCCGCTTATTAAGACCCCGAGATTTTCTATTCATCGCCGTAGCGAACCGAGCACGATAGTGCCAGAGCCGGCCCAAGCCGCCCCCTCTCAACCAGCAGAGAGTGCTCGACGTCAAGAGCCCAGTTTTTCGTTTGCCTCGGAAGCGGTGCAGGTAGCGTCCAACCCGGCTCGGGTGGTAACCATCAGTGCCTTGGATGAGGATGACGAAGATGAGCTTGAATTGCCCTGGGAGCAAGCGACTGCCCCGCAGGTAGCCGCGCCTTTCTCCAAGCCAGTTCCTGCTGCCATGCCGACACCTTTGCAGGCGGCCATTGCGGCAATCAAGTCCAAGCCGGTACCGGAAGGGGAGTTGCCCTCCATCAATCTGCTCAATACTCCGCCGGTCAAGACTCAGGTCATGTCTAATGAAGAGCTGGATCGGATCGCGCGGCTGGTGGAGGCCAAACTGGCCGATTATAACGTGCAAGCCCGGGTGGTTGGTGTATTCCCGGGCCCAGTGATCACCCGCTTCGAGCTGGACTTGGCGCCAGGCATGAAGGCGAGCAAGATCACCAGCCTGGCCCGTGATCTGGCGCGCTCCCTCTCGGCGGTCAGCGTGCGCGTGGTCGAAGTGATCCCCGGCAAACCCTATGTGGGGATCGAACTGCCTAACATTAAGCGTCAAACCGTCTACATGAAAGAAGTGCTCGATTGCGATCGCTTCCGTAATGCCGAGAGTCCGCTCACCATGGTGTTGGGTCAGGACATTGCCGGCGAGCCAGTAGTGGTCAATCTGGCCAAGATGCCTCACCTGCTGGTGGCTGGCACCACAGGCTCGGGTAAATCTGTGGGGGTCAATGTGATGATCCTCTCCATGCTCTACAAGGCCACGCCCGAAGAGCTGCGTTTCATCATGATCGACCCCAAGATGCTCGAGTTGTCTGTGTATGAGGGGATCCCCCATCTGCTCACCGAGGTGGTAACCGACATGAAGGATGCGGCCAATGCCCTGCGCTGGTGTGTGGGGGAGATGGAGCGTCGCTACAAGCTGATGTCGGTGATGGGGGTGCGTAACCTCAAGGGTTATAACACTAAGGTGGGGGCGGCTCATGAGAGTGGAAACCCCATCAAGGATCCGTTCTGGAAGCCGGGTGACTCCTTCGATGCCGAAGCCCCGGATCTGGAGAAACTGCCCCAGATAGTGGTGGTGATCGACGAATTTGCCGACATGATGATGATAGTCGGCAAGAAGGTGGAAGAGCTGATCGCCCGTATTGCCCAGAAGGCGCGGGCAGCAGGTATCCACTTGATCCTGGCCACCCAGCGTCCCTCAGTCGATGTGATCACCGGCCTTATCAAGGCGAACATTCCGACCCGGATCTCGTTCCAGGTCTCCTCCAAGATCGATTCGCGGACCATTCTCGACCAACAGGGGGCCGAGTCGCTGCTGGGGATGGGGGATATGCTCTATCTGCCTGCCGGCGACAGCACACCCACTCGGGTCCACGGTGCCTTTGTCGATGACGACGAGGTACACAAGGTCGTAGCCGATTGGAAGCTGCGCGGTGAGCCCAATTACATCGAAGAGATCTTGAGTGGCGAGATGACCTCGGAGACCCTGCTGCCGGGCGAACAGGCCGAAGGCGGTGAGGATGAGCTGGACGCCCTGTTCGACGAGGCGGTAGCCTTTGTGGTCGAATCTCGTCGTGGCTCCACCTCCAGCGTACAGCGCCGTTTCAAAATTGGTTATAACCGTGCGGCTCGCCTCATCGATCAGATGGAGCTCAACGGCATCGTCAGTCCGCCGGGCAGCAATGGCCAGCGGGATGTACTCGCACCGGCACCCATGCGAGATTGAACCTAACGTGATTACAGCTTGGACTCTTACCCGATAAGGAAAAGCGCATGAGATTATTCAAGGGGTTGGCCGCAGCCTTGCTGTTGGTTGCCACCGGGGCCATGGCGGATGATGCGGGCCAGCTCAAGAGCAAGTTGGCGGCAGTGAAGCTGTTTGGTGCCCATTTCGAACAGACTGTCTATGACATCGAGGGTAAACAGTTACAGCACTCCACCGGGGAGATGCTGGTGTCGCGCCCGGATCGTTTTCGTTGGGAGACCAAACAACCCGATGAGAGTCTCATCGTCTCTGATGGCAAGGCGGTCTGGTTGTTCGATCCCTTTGTCGAGCAGGTCTCGGTGATGAAGTTTTCGGCGGCGGTACAGAACACCCCCTTCTTACTCATCACCAGCAGCGATGAGAAGATCTGGGGTAACTATGAGATTTTACGGGAAGGCAACAGCTTCACCATCACCAGCCGCAAGAAGGATCAGCGCATCGAATCGCTGCGCATCATCTTCGATGCGCGCTCACAGATCAGCCGCTTCGAGGTGAACGAGGCCCAAGGTCAGCGTAGCGAGTTTCAACTCAGCAGCTTCAACCAAACCCCAGCCATCAAGGCTGACACCTTCAACTTCAAGGTGCCGAACGGGGTGACAGTCGACGATCAACGCTGATGAGCTCGCTCTCTCTCGATTTTTCTGCTGATTTTCGTCCTCTGGCCGCCCGTATGCGGCCAGAGAACTTTGCGCAGTACATAGGGCAGGAACATCTGCTGGCCGAGGGTAAACCGTTGCGGCGCGCCATCGAGGCCGGTCACTGTCACTCCATGATCCTTTGGGGCCCACCCGGTACGGGCAAAACGACCCTGGCCGAGCTGATTGCCCACTATGCCCAGGCAGAAGTGGAGCGGGTGTCTGCCGTCACCTCCGGAGTCAAGGAGATCCGCGCGGCTATCGACAAGGCTCGGGATAACAAGTTTCGCGGGGTACGCACCCTGCTGTTTGTCGATGAGGTGCATCGCTTCAACAAGAGCCAGCAAGATGCCTTCTTGCCGCACATCGAGGATGGCACCATCATCTTCATCGGTGCGACTACCGAAAATCCCTCCTTCGAGCTCAACAACGCCTTGCTCTCCCGGGCTAGGGTCTACCTGCTTAAACGGTTGGACGACAGCGCCATTGAGGCCATGATCCAGCAGGCTTTGACCGATCCCCGTGGCCTGGCCAATGAGCCCCTGGCGTTTGCCGATGGTGTGCTCAAGGCCTTGGTGCAGTTGGTGGATGGCGATGGGCGCAAGGCCCTCAACTATCTGGAGCTGCTCAATGATCTGGCGCCCGAACAGCAGGGGCGCAAACTCATCGATCGTCAACTCCTGGCCGAGGTGACGGGTGAGAAGATGGCACGCTTTGATAATCAGGGCGATGTCTACTATGACCTCATCTCAGCCGTGCATAAGTCAATCCGTGGTTCGGCGCCCCAGGCGGCGCTCTATTGGTATGCGCGCATTGTGGCGGCCGGCGGTGATCCCCTCTATGTGGCCCGTCGTCTGCTGGCCATCGCCTCCGAGGATGTGGGCAATGCCGATCCCAAGGCGATGCAGGTGGCATTGGCGGCTTGGGATTGTTTCACCCGGGTCGGGCCTGCCGAAGGGGAGCGGGCCATAGCCCAGGCGATTGTCTATCTGGCCTGTGCCCCCAAGAGCAATTCCGTCTATACCGCCTGGAAGGCGGCACTTAGCGATGCCAAGGAGCTGCCGGATTATGAGGTGCCTGCCCACCTGCGCAATGCCCCTACGCGGCTGATGAGTGAGCTGGGTTATGGCGCCGAGTACCGCTACGCCCACAACGAGCCTGGGGCCTATGCGGCAGGTGAGTGCTTCTTCCCGCCTGAGCTGGCGGGGCGCACTTACTATCAACCCAGCGATCGGGGCCTGGAGAAGCAGATAGCACAAAAATTGGCTTATCTCGCCGAGTTGGATGGTCTCAGCCCAGTGCAACGTTATCGCAAGTAGTGGGTAATCGTCGGCTCGTGCTCAGATAACCCAAGGGAAAATCCAGATGGTGCCATGACAGGCGCCATTGCCTTTTGGTAGACTCCATGACAATTCAGATCCGCCGGAGCCATCTTGCTTGTGCTCGCCAGTCGAGTACCTCACTTCCTCGCCTGTAGTGAGACCCAGGCGCCGGTTTTCCTTTTTCATAGTAAGAACAAGAAGCAGGTCAGACATGCTAGATCCTAAATACTTGCGCGCCGATATCGACGATGTGGCTGCACGCTTGGCTGCCCGGGGCTACACCCTGGACGTGACGCGAATCAATGCCCTGGAGGAGCAGCGCAAGACGCTGCAGACCCGAACCCAAGAGCTGCAGGCTGAGCGCAATGCACGCTCCAAGGCGATTGGTGATGCCAAGCGCCGTGGTGAGGATACCACGCCGCTGATGGCGCAAGTGGGTGAGCTGGGCAGTGAGCTGGATGAGTGCAAGCGTAAGCAGGATGAGGTGCTCAACGAGCTGGAGTCCCTGGCCTTGGCCATTCCCAACTTGCCTGACGAGTCGGTACCGGTCGGCAAGAGTGAAGAGGATAACGTGGAAGCCCGGCGCTGGGGTACACCTCGGCAGTTTGATTTTGAGGTCAAGGATCATGTGGCTCTGGGTGAAGGGGTCAAGGGGATCGACTTTGCCACGGCAACCAAGATCTCCGGCTCCCGCTTTGTGGTGATGCAAGGCCCGACGGCACGTCTGCATCGGGCTCTGGCCCAGTTCATGCTGGATCTGCACACCCAGCAGCATGGTTACACCGAGTGTTATGTCCCTTATCTGGTGAATAGCGAAAGTTTGCAAGGTACGGGTCAACTGCCAAAGTTCTACAACGATCTGTTCCATACCGCCATTACGGGGGAAGGGGATGAAGAGGGCAAGGTGAAGAAGTTCTCCTTGATCCCGACCGCCGAAGTGCCATTGACCAACATAGTGCGTGACACCATCACGGACGAAAAAGAGTTGCCGCTGAAGCTGACGGCCCACAGCCCCTGTTTCCGCTCCGAGGCCGGCTCTTATGGGCGCGATACCCGTGGCCTCATTCGTATGCACCAGTTCGACAAGGTGGAGATGGTGCAATTGGTCAGTCCGCAAACCTCTTGGGCGGCACTGGAAGAGATGGTGGGACATGCGGAGAAGGTGTTGCAACTGCTGGGCTTGCCTTACCGGGTCATTACTTTGTGTACCGGTGATATGGGCTTCTCTGCTGCCAAGACTTACGATCTGGAGGTGTGGTTGCCCGCTCAGAATACCTATCGCGAGATCTCCTCCTGCTCCAACTGTGGCGATTTCCAGGCGCGTCGCATGCAGGCGCGGATGCGTGGTGCCGATGGTAAGCCGGTGTTGCTGCATACCCTGAATGGTTCTGGTCTGGCGGTAGGCCGCACCCTGGTGGCTGTGCTGGAAAATTACCAGCAGGCGGATGGGCGGATCGAGATCCCCGAGGTGTTGCGTCCCTACATGGGCGGTCTCACGCACCTTGGTTGATGGTTATCCCCTCAGGGCCGCTTTTGCGGCCCTGAGCTTTTCTCGTCGCCGTGACGACTCGTATTTTTGCAAGCAAAGCACAATCGTTTTTGCTAAAATGCGCCGCAATTTTACTGGCCAGTGAGGTGCCTGTGGTCTGGATTGATTTTGCTATCCTGGCTTTGATTGGCTTGTCTTCGCTCATCAGTCTGATCCGGGGTTTTGTCAAGGAAGCGCTCTCTTTGCTGACTTGGTTTGCGGCTTTTTTCATTGCCAGCAACTTCTTTGGGGATCTGGCTGTCTATTTCACCTCGATCGCTGACACCATGATCCGCAATGGTGTCGCCATCGTTGTTCTGTTTATCTCGACCCTGATCCTGGGCTCCATCATCAACTACATCATAGGCTCCCTGGTGGACAAAACCGGGTTGTCGGGTACGGACCGCATGCTGGGCATCTGCTTTGGTGCCATTCGCGGTGTTCTCATCGTCAGTGCCCTGTTGTTTTTTATGGATACCTTCACCAGTGCCCATAGCGCCATCTGGTGGCAAAAATCTGTGTTGATCCCGGAATTTGGCGTAGTAGTGAACTGGTTTTTTGAGTTCATGAAGAATTCGTCAAGTTTTATTAAGTAATTCAATTAGTAACTAGTGACCTCGAGGGAACAAGGACATGTGTGGTATTGTCGGTATAGTGGGCACCACCCCGGTTAATCAGGCCCTGTATGATGCGCTGACCGTGTTGCAGCATCGTGGCCAGGATGCTGCAGGCATCGTGACCATAGCTGATGGGAATTTCAAACAGCGCAAAGCCAATGGTCTGGTCAAGGATGTGTTCGAGAGTCGGCACATGCAGCGCCTCAAAGGCAATATGGGGATAGGCCATGTGCGTTACCCCACCGCCGGCAGCTCCAGTGCCGCGGAGGCCCAGCCTTTCTACGTCAACTCTCCCTTCGGTATCACCCTGGCTCACAACGGCAACTTGACCAATGCCAAGGAGCTACGTGACCATCAAACCAAGTTGGCGCGTCGTCACATCAACACCACCTCAGATTCTGAAGTGCTGTTAAACGTCTTTGCCCATGAACTGGAGCGTTCAGTGGATATGCCACTGCGCGCCGAGGATGTGTTCGCGGCCGTGAGCCGGGTTCATCGTCAGGTTCGCGGTGCCTATGCCGTGGTCGCCCTGATCATTGGTCATGGCCTGGTGGCCTTCCGTGATCCCAACGGTATTCGCCCCCTGGTGCTGGGCCGTCGTGATAACGAGGATGGAACTCATGAGTACATGGTGGCCTCCGAGAGCGTAGCGCTGGATATCCTGGGTTTTGCACTGCTGCGTGATGTGGCTCCTGGTGAGGCGATCTACATCACCGAGCAGGGAGAACTCTCCAGCCTGCAGTGTGCCGACAATCCCAAGCTCTGCCCCTGCATCTTCGAATATGTTTACTTTGCTCGCCCTGACTCCTTCATCGATAAGGTCTCCGTCTATGCCGCCCGTGTCCACATGGGGCAGAAGTTGGGAGCCAAGATCAAGCGCGATTGGCCAGAGCTGGATATCGATGTGGTGATCCCCATCCCGGAGACCTCTTGCGATGTGGCTCTGGAGATAGCTCAGCGCCTGAACAAGCCCTATCGTCAAGGCTTCGTGAAGAACCGCTACATAGGCCGGACCTTCATCATGCCTGGGCAGAAGCAGCGTAAGAAGTCGGTACGCAGCAAGCTCAACGCCATCTCTTCCGAGTTCAAGGGCAAGAATGTACTGCTGGTGGACGACTCCATAGTGCGGGGGACGACCTCTGGTCAGATCATCGACATGGCCCGTGAAGCGGGAGCCGCCAAGGTCTACTTCGCCTCAGCTGCCCCTGAGATCCGCTTCCCTAACGTCTATGGCATCGACATGCCGACCAGCAATGAGCTGATCGCCTATGGCCGCAACGTGGAGGAGATCTGCACCATGATCGGCGCCGATGGCCTCATCTTCCAGGAGTTAGGTGATCTGGTCGAGGCGGTGCGCGAGAGCAATCCGGCCCTGACTCAGTTTGAGACCTCGGTATTCAATGGCCACTACGTGACCGGCGATGTGGATCAAGCCTACCTGGATTACCTCAACTCCCTGCGCAATGATGATGTCAAGGCGGTGCGTGAGTGGAATGAAGGGGTCGGCGATCTGGAGCTCTACAACGGCGAAAGTTGATTGCCCAGAGCAAACCTGGTGTTACCCACAAGAGCGGCCAATGGCCGCTCTTGTGCTTTCTACACCGAGCGCGGCAACGCCTCGACCTGAGTCAACACCTGGGCGAAGGGATAGGCTTCCAGCTTGGCAAAGCCTGGCAAGCTTCTAGCCTTGAGCCGGGTGGTGAGCGGGGTGGTGATGCCACACAGATAGCGGGCTAACACTCGGGGCGGTAGTTGGGGTTGGCCACTGGCGGTGAGTAAAGGGTGGCACCAGGCTTGCATCTGTGTGGCCGAGATCATCGCTTGGGCGGGGAGTGGGGGCATGTGAGCGGGTTTGCCCTGGCAGACGCTGCAATGGCCACACTGTTGGGGCGCCTGGTTATCGGCAAAATAGCTAGCCAGGGTGTGGCTCAGACAGGTGCTGGAGGCAAAAAACGCGAGCATGTGCTGGATCCGGGCCAACTCGCTGCGCTCCTTATCCAGGAATTGTTGATGCAGCTGCCTCGCGAGCTCATCCAGGTCATATCCAGTCTGATGTACCCGGTACACTTCGGTCATCTGCTTGCTTTCAAGCTCAATCCAGCCCTGCTCATGCAGGTACTCCAGGGCACGGATGGCCCGCGCGCGCTCCACTCCTTGCTGCTGGAGCCGGGCAAGATCCAGGCTACACCAGCTACGAGCCAGAGGGGCGGCGCGAAAGACAGAAGAAAGAAAGGCCTGCCGCTCGCCGCTGAAGCGACTCACTATCTCCTCCTGGCTGAGGTTCAACTTGAAGCGGTATTCGGCAAAATAGCTGTAACTTGGGGTGAGTATGCCTAGCAGCTCCAGGTAGACCAGCAGGGTCTTGAGCGGCAGTTGGCGAATATTGCTGTGATTGGCCAAAGAGAGCAGGCTTAGCTCCCACTCTCCTGGTTCCGTCGGCTGGGTCTGGCTGTGTTGTATGGCCTGCAGAATCTTGCGTATCCCCTCTTGATCCGGGGTATCTCCGTAGACAAAGTTTTCCAACAGGGGCAACTGTTCGCGGCTGGCCAGCACCACGCAGTGGGATAGCTGACCATCTCGTCCGGCCCGGCCTATCTCCTGACTGTAATTCTCGATGGACTTGGGGAGATCGTAATGGGTAACCCGGCGGATATCGGCCTTGTCGATCCCCATGCCGAAGGCTATGGTCGCCACCACGCAGTGCAGGCTACCGGCCATGAATTGCTGCTGTACCGCCTGGCGGCTTTCACTGCTCATGCCGGCATGGTAGGCGTGGCTATGCAAGCCGTGCTGGCGGAGCAGGGCGGCGATCTCCTCGCTGCTGTGTTGTTGTGTCACATAGACTATGGTCGGTGCGGTAGGCGCCTGTTGCAGCAGAGCCAGCAGGGTGGTCGGGCGATCGATCTGAGCCACCGGCAAGATCTGCAGATCCAGATTCGAGCGATAGAAGCCGGTGACCACCATCTGCTCATTGGCAATGGCAAATTTTTGCTGCATGTCGGCCATGACAGCCGGGGTGGCAGTGGCGGTGAGGAGCAGCACCTGAGGGATCTTCAGCTGTTGCCGATACTCCGGGAGCTTCAGGTAGTCGGGGCGAAAGTTGTGGCCCCATTCGGATATACAGTGGGCCTCGTCAATGACCAGCAGCGAGAGGGGGACTTGGGCGATGAAGTGACGGAAGCGCTCATTCTTCAGCCGCTCAACGGAAATCATCAGTATCTTGATGGTCCCGGCGCGCACCGCCTGCATCACGGCCTGGGTTTGCTGGGGGGTCTGCGTCGAGTCTATGGTGGCCGCCGCAATCCCCTTGTTTGCCAGAAAGGTCAGTTGATCGTGCATCAGCGCCAGCAGGGGAGAGATCACCAGGGTGAGGTGCGGCAGTTGCAAGGCGGGTAACTGATAACAGAGCGATTTGCCCGCGCCAGTGGGAAAAATGGCCGCTGCCGATTGTCCGGCAAGAATGTGGTTGATGACCCGCTCTTGCCCTGGTCGCAGTGTGTCATAGCCAAAGTACTGTTTGAGTAGATGCATGGGGTTTATCTGGGTAGACATGGGTGATCCATTATTCAGGCTTGAGGCGAGTCGGTATATCTGTAAAAAAATAAGGCCGCATAGGCGGCCTTGAGGAGCGAGTCGTGTGACTTACTTGGGTTCGCCGATTGGCAACACAGTACGGCCAAACTTCTCATTCAGCACTTCAGCCATGGCCAGGTAGATAGCGGAGACGCCACAGATGATGCCTTCGAAGCCGGCTATGGTACCAATGGTGGCATTGCCCAGGAAGTCGCGAGCGGCCAGCAGTGCAAACAGCACCACGAGGGAGCCGAATACGAATTGCAGAGCCTTCGGGCCCTTGAGCGTACCGAAGAACATGAACAGGGTGAAAGTGCCCCACATCAGCAGGTACCAGCCCATGGAGAACTCATCGGCGGCGTCTATCCAGCCCCATTTTGGCATCAGGATCAGGAATACCAAGCTGATCCAGAAGAAGCCATAGGAGGTGAAAGCCGTCAGACCGAAGGTGTTGCCCTTCTTGAACTCCATGATACCGGCGATGACTTGCGCCATGCCACCGTAGGCCAAGCCCATGGCCAGGATCATGGCACTGATGGGGAAAAAGCCTGCGTTATGGATATTCAGCAGCACTGTGGTCATACCAAAGCCCATCAGGCCGAGCGGGGCCGGGTTGGCCAATTTTTCGTTCACTATGTCATCTCCATGTGGTGGGGTAACCGGTGGCGGGTGAGCTCGCCGGTTTATCTTGTCAAACGCGCGCGATTTTAGAGGTTGGCTCTGCCTGTGACAAGCTGGCATGGGGATGCGGATGAATTAAATTTTTATCTAGGCTCGTGCCGACTCGCAAACGTGATGTGGGGGCTAGGGGTATAGTAGTGAATTGCGGCAAGAGGTGATATGCATGAGGAGGCTGCATTGAGTTGGGCATGGGCCAAGCGGGTGAAGCTCTGGTGGGGTGGGAGCCAACGCGGTCTGCCGTTGATTGGTGATGAGGTGTGGGCGCGGCAGGTGGTGGCTGTTCCCATATTGCATGGCCTGAGCCCAGAGGAACAACGGCATCTCATCCTGCTAGCCAAACTGTTTGTTCGTAGCAAGGCGATCACCCCCATAGGTGTACGCCCCACCTCGGCCCAGTTGGCGTGGATGGCATTGCAGGCTTGCCTGCCCATTCTATACCTGGGTCTGGATTGGTATCGCAACTTTTATGAGATCATACTGTTACCCACAGCGGTCGAGCGAGCTGAGCCGATTATGCTGGCCGATGGGGTGATGGGGACCGATGTTTCCTTGCATCAGGGGGAAGCCTGGGAGCAGGGGCCTGTGGTGTTGGTGTGGCCTGAGGTGCTACGTGATGGGCAGTGGGATGGCTATCACCTGCTGATCCATGAACTGGTGCACAAGCTGGATATGTTGGCTGGGGGCGTGGCGAATGGCATGCCACCCGCACAGCGTGAGGTGCCCATTAACCGTTGGCAAAGCACACTGGAGCAGGCATATCGTCAGTGGTTGGCCCAGGAGGCGAGGGGGGAGAGCGATGGCTTACTGGATGAGCAGGCGAGCGAGGGGGTGGATGAATTTTTCGCGATAGTCTGCGAACAGTTTTTCACGCGTCCGCGCGCCTTGCGTCAAGCTTATCCGGCTTTGTATGCGTTGTTACAGGCGTGGTTTCATCAAGACCCGGCCAGCAGACAGAGCATGGGGCGCGGCTAACGCGCCCCGACTCCTTCTCGCTATTCTACCTCGTTACCGTTTTTCTGACCGGCAGCAAAAGCCTGCACATTTCCCAGCGTGGTCGTGGCGATGGCCAGCAGCGCCTCTTTGGTCAGGAAGGCCTGGTGGCCGGTGAACAGCACGTTGTGGCAGGCCGAGAGGCGACGGAATACGTCATCGGTGATCACCTCGTTGGACTTATCCTCGAAGAACAACTCCTGCTCCTCTTCGTATACATCCAGCCCCAGCGCCCCTATCTTGCTCTGCTTGAGTGCCTCGATCGCCGCAGTTGAGTCCAATAAACCGCCGCGACTGGTGTTGATGATCATCACCCCCTTCTTCATTTTGGCGAAGGCATCGGCATTGAGCAGGTGGTAGTTCTCTTTGAACAGGGGGCAGTGCAGGCTGATCACATCCGATTCGCGGAACAGGGTATCCAGATCTACATATTCGGCTCCCAGCTCCAGGGCTGCCTGATTCTGATAGGGGTCGCTGACCAGCAGACGCATGCCGAAGCCTTTGAGAATGCGCAGCGTGGCGATGCCGATCTTGCCGGTACCTATGATGCCAGCGGTACGGCCGTGCATGTTGAAGCCGACCAGGCCATCCAGGGCGAAGTTGGCATCCCGGGTGCGTTGATAGGCCTTATGGATCCGGCGGTTGAGGGTCATCATCAGACCGACGGCATGTTCGGCTACCGCTTCGGGTGAGTAGGCTGGAACGCGGACCACGCGGATCCCCAGATCCTTGGCCGCTTGCAGATCCACATTGTTATAACCGGCGCAGCGCATGGCCAGCACTTGGGTGCCATTGGCCGCCAGATCTTCGAGCACGGGACGGCTGAGATCATCATTCACGAAGGCACAGACTATCGGGTAGTTGTGCGCCAGACGGGTAGTTTTGGTGTCGAGACGCACATCAAAGTAGTCGAGCTGATACCCGAACTCCTGATTAGCCAGTTCAAAATGGTCGCGATCGTAGGCTTTGGCACTAAATAGGGCAATCTTCATGGGACACCTCCAGATGAATATGTAATTAAATTACATCATTGGTTATTTATGTCAACGGTTTTGCGGGTGAACGGAGCGCTAATGGGTCAATTCAAGGGATTCTACGGGTGATAAATTGATTTATATCATAGTTCGCCAAGCCTTCCCTGTGTCGACTTGTAATTTAATTACATTTATATGGGGTCGGGGCTATGCGGCGTATCAAGTGGATGGACAACAATCAGGGAGCCTAAGCTCCCTGATTAAGATCCCGACACATAACCCGACAGTGGTTTAATCGGGGGTGCTAAGCGTTGGGGCGGGAGGCGTAATGAGCAGGGTTGCGTCACTCTCATCCTTGAGCACAACGCCGGTCAGCCGCCGGCGGAAGGCTTGCTCCAGCAGCCAGGCCTGTTTGTGTGCCGCTTGAGTATAGTCGAGTCCTTCGGGTCGCACATTGGAGATGCAGTTGCGCTCGGAATCCAGACGGCCGACTCTGGGCTGCCAAGTGAGGTAGAGCCCCAGACTGTCCGGGGAGGAGAGGCCGGGGCGCTCGCCGACGAGAACCAGCACGGCTCTGGCGCTCAGCGCGGCACCCACTTCATCCCCCAAGGCGACTCGCCCTTGTTCGGCCAACACGATCGGGGCCAGAGTAATACCTAGCCGCCGCAGATGAGGCAGAAGCGCCTGAATAAAGGGCAAGGCATGATGATGCAGGGCGGTGGAGGAGAGGCCATCGGCCAGCATGATGGCCAGATCTAATCCCTGTTGTGGTGCAGCTTGTAGCCGGAGCCGGCTCGCTTCATCCAATTGCCGGCCCAGATCCGGGCGGCGTAGATACTCCTCCCGATTGGCGGCGCGGCTATGTACCTGGGCGGTTTCCAGGGCTAACTGCTCTAATTCTGTCGCCAGCTGGGCCACCGCTAGCGGTTGATGCACAGCGTCACGGGCCTGGGCATGGGCCAGGCCAAATTGCAATAGGGCCTGAGTAGGTAGGCTGACACCACTGCGCCCCAGGGCGATGCGGGCCGCGGTATAACGTCGCAGATCCTGCCAGGGATTGGTGACCACAGCCTGTTCGGGCTGCGCCCAGTCGGCTTGCTCGATCCAAGTCTCCAGGGGTTGGCTTGATGGTGTCATGCTGCGGCTCCTTGTGCGGCGAGTTGCTGCAGCAGGGGGTGGTGCAGCGTGGCATTGAGCAACTCTCCCTGCGGCGTGGTCAGCTGCATCCGCTCCAGCCAGGTGGCGAATTCGGGTGCGTGTTTGAGCCCCAGCAGGCGACGGATATAGAGGGCATCATGGAACGAGGTGCTCTGATAGTTGAGCATGATGTCATCGGCACCGGGCACGCCGATGAGGAAGGTCAGCCCGGCATTGGCGAGCAAGGTCAGCAGGGTATCCATGTCATCTTGATCCGCTTCGGCGTGGTTGGTGTAGCAGACATCGCAACCCAATGGCAGGCCTAGCAGCTTGCCGCAGAAGTGATCCTCCAGCCCGGCGCGGATGATCTGCTTGCCGTCATACAGGTATTCCGGGCCTATGAAGCCCACCACGGTATTGACCAGCAGGGGCTTGAATTTGCGGGCCACCGCATAGGCGCGCGCCTCGCAGGTCTGTTGATCCAGGCCATGGTGGGCATTGGCCGAGAGGCAACTGCCCTGGCCAGTCTCAAAATACATGACGTTGTTGCCCACTGTGCCGCGTTTTAGGCTCAAGGCGGCCTCCTGCGCTTCGGCCAGCAGAGCCAAATTGATACCAAAGCCAGTGTTGGCCGCCTGGGTTCCGGCAATGGATTGAAAGACCAGATCGACGGGCACCCCGCGTTCCATCAGCTGCAGGGTATTGGTCACGTGGGTCAGGATGCAGGATTGGGTGGGGATGGCGAAGTGCTGGATCACCTCGTCCAGCATCTGGTTCAGACCCGCCAAGACGGCCAGGTTATCGCTGGCCGGATTGATGCCCACCACCGCATCCCCTGAGCCGTAGAGCAGGCCATCGAGCATGGCGGCGGCGATCCCCTGTCTGTCATCGGTCGGGTGGTTGGGTTGCAAGCGCACACTCAGATGACCGGGCAAGCCTATGGTATTGCGAAAGCGGGTGATCACCTGGCACTTCTTGGCCACCAGGATGAGATCCTGATTGCGCATCAGCTTGCTGACCGCGGCCGCCATTTCGGGGGTAATGCCCGGGGCAATACGGGCCAGGGTCGCGCTATCGGCGGCATCGGAGAGCAGCCAGTTGCGAAAATCCCCCACGGTCAGATGGCTGATGGGTGCAAACGCCAGGGTATCGTGCTCATCGAGAATGAGCCGGGTCACTTCATCCTCCTCATAGGGAATGAGCGGTTGTTGCAGGAATACCTTGAGGGGCAGATCGGCCAGGGCCCATTTGGCCGCCATCCGCTCCTCTGCACTTTCGGCGGCGACGCCAGCCAGATAATCGCCAGAGCGTGCCGGGGTCGCTTTGGCCATTAGGCTGCCTAAGGTGGCAAAGTGATAACTGCGATGAGCGAGATTGCACTTGTACATGACAGACTCCAGTTAGCGGAAATAAACAGGAAAAGAGCCACCGAGGTTACTCGGTGGCAAATCACCGGGGTTAAGGTGTAACGCCTTGACCTAGCAGGCTTTCACCAGTTCGGAGTCAGAGGCCGTGGCCTCGGCATCGTGAGTCAGACGGAAGTAGGCATAGCCAGCCAGCATCAGCCCGCCGAAGATCATCGCCAGCATAGTGTTGTAGTAGACCATGGCGACCAGGCAGAGCACTGCCAGTCCCAACGCCAACGCTGGAGCGTAGGGGAACAGGGGCGCAGTGAAGGGTCGTTCCAGTTTGGGCTCGCTACGGCGCAGCTTGAACAGGGCCGCCATGGAGATGATGTACATGACGATGGCACCAAATACCGACATGGTGACGATATTGGCGGTGAGCGGCAGGCCGCCGATGACGATGAACGAGTCGGAGAAGATAGCCAGGATGCCGACTACCCCACCGGCCAGAATGGCCCAATGGGGAGTATGGAAGCGTCCATGTATGGTCGCCAGGGACTTGGGCAGGTAACCGGCGCGCGCCAAGGCGAAGATCTGCCGTGAGTAGCCCATTATGATGCCATGGAAGGAGGCGATGAGGCCAAACAGCCCCAGCCACACCAGCATATGCAACCAGCCGCTGCTTTCGCCCACTATCATCTTCATGGCCTGAGGCAGAGGATCATTGATGTTGGATAGCTTGCTCCAATCGCCGGCACCGCCGGCAAAAACCATGACGCCCATGGCCAGCACGACCAGGGTCAGAATGCCGCCGATAAAGGCCTTGGGGATGGTTTTCTTCGGCTCTTTCGCTTCTTCGGCAGCCATGGCAGCACCCTCGATGGCCAGGAAGAACCAGATGGCGAAGGGAATGGCGGCGAAGATGCCGGAGATGGCGCCCAGGCTGAATTCCTGTTGACCCGCCCAGCCGTTATGGGTGAAGTTGGCGATGCTAAAGCCTGGGCTGACGACTCCCATAAACACCAGCAGTTCGAAGATGGCCAGCAGGGTGACCAGCAGCTCGAAGGTGGCGGCAATACCTACGCCCACCAGGTTGAGACCCATAAAGAGCAGATAGGCTCCGACCGCCACCCATTTGGGATCTATGGCCGGGAACTGCACGTTCAGATAGGCCCCGATCGCCATGGCGATAGCGGGGGGAGCAAAGACAAACTCCACCAGGGTCGCAAACCCGGCTATGTAGCCGCCAACCGGACCAAAGGCGCGGTAGGCATAGGCGAAGGGGCCGCCAGCGTGGGGGATGGAGGTGGTCAGCTCGGTGAAACTGAAGATGAAGGCGGTATACATGGTAGCCACCAGCAGTGAGGTGACCATAAAGCCTAAGGTTCCCGCTTGGGCCCAGCCATAACTCCAGCCGAAGTACTCCCCTGAGATGACGAGGCCGACGGCTATACCCCACAGGTGGAAGGCTCCTAGCGTGCGTTTGAGTGCCGGTTTGTTTTGTTGAGTTTGTTGCATGTGATACTCCCTATCTGACTGTCAACTCTGACAGCTTCTGTATCAGCGCATCGCAAGGGGCATACCAGAACGGATTTATTATTCTTTTTTATATAAATCAATGAGATGAATAATTGCTCGCTATCGGCGGCGCCTTATTATGGTGCAATCTATCCAGCCTGGCGCATCACAGCGGGGAAAATGGTGAGGTCTCAAGTGGGATGCTCTGCTGATGCCGTTGATGGTGGCGACTAATCTCGGTGGCTTGGCTATGTTGAGTGAAAATGAGAGGCTGACGGTAAAACACAAGCACAAATGACTCCTGAATTTAGTTGCCGGTCAACATGCTTGCAAGCAAGCGGGGTATTGCAGCCGATGCTCCCTCGACTGTGGGTTAAGCAAGCAATTGGCGCTAAGATGAGAGCCTGAATACCCTAAGGAGTCACCATGTTTACTGCCCATATTGACGATCTGCCCTACCTCGTTCTGCCGGCCCGCCTGCGTAGCTATTTGGAGCAGGCGCTGGCCCTGCTGGCCACGGCTCCGCAACCGGGCAAACACCCATTGGATGGCGATAATGCCTTCCTGATCCTGGCCGAGGAGTACACCTCGCCCATCACCCGGCACAGGCCGGAGATCCATGCCCGTTATCTTGATGTGCAGCTGTTGCTGGAGGGGGCGGAGTTGATGGGCTATCGCCCCAGGCGTGCCACTCAGCAGCCGGATGATGATCGCCTGGCCACTCAGGATCTGGCCTTCTTCGATGTGCTGGAGGGGGAGCAGTTTCTGGCGATGGGGCCGGGGGATTTCGTCATCTTTTGGCCAGGGGATGCGCATCGGCCCTTGTGTGCCGTGGCTGAACCCATGCTTATCCGCAAGGCCATCCTGAAGGTGGAGGCCTCCTTGTTGCGGGCATAGTTGTGTACATAGTTGTGTGCATAGTCTCGTGCTGCATAGTTGCGCGCATAAAATCGTGAGCCTTGCGCGTTCATGCTACGGCTCTGAGGGGGTACTCATCACCAGAGCCGATAGTGAGGGCAGGGGGTCGATTGCACCGGCAGGGTAAATCGGAATGGCGCTTCTGATTGTGGGCCGGGGATGTGTAGTTCGATGGGGGCATCGGCATGATGCCACCCCAGATGAAACAACCACTGGGCGTAGCAGTGGTAGAGAAATACCGGCAGCATCTGCATATTGCCCTGCATGGTGAAGGTGGCCTGCCACCCGGTGGGTAGGCTGATGGCTTGACATCCCAGGGGGGGCAAGCCCACGCCTGCGGTGGTTGCGACCATGACACACAGCTGCTTGCCCTGGGGCTGCGGCTGTTTGAATAGCACTATTTGCGGTTTCGCCTCCCCCCATAGCGATGTTAGCTGCCCCATGAGCCGCGAAATCAGGTCACTGAAACCGCAACGGGTCACCGCCTCTGAGTCGATAGGCTCGATAAATCCCCATAGGGTTTGAGCCTGCTTGAGGCTGATCTCCGGCGCTTGTTGCCACTGGGCCGACAGCTCGGTGAGCATGGCATCACCCAGGGCAGGTCTATGGTAGTTGTGAAAGAGACACCCCTGTTCCCGATATTCGCTAGGGCTCATGAAGAATTGGCGGCGAAAGGCGCGGGTAAAGGCTTCATGGCTGCCAAACTGACAATCCAGCGCTAGCCCGAGTATGTCCTGGTGCCCTTGAGACAGGCGCTGGGCGGCGGCCGTCAGGCGTCGACCGCGAACATAGCCTGCCAAGTTCTCTCCCACTAAGCCACCAAAGTGGCGTTGCAGACTGCGTACCGACATGGCGGCCGTTGATGCCAGATCCTCTAGCGTTACCGCCTCAAAGAGGTATTGCTCCAGGTACTCACCGACATATAGCAATCGATCACGGATCATCAAGCCTCCTTGCTGCTATCAGGCAGCCTCTTGAGTCCAGCAGGATATCAAAAATTATACAAAAAGGATCCGTTACCACTTGAATGCTGTATCCATATACAGTACTGTTTGTTTATACACCGAATGCGCTCCTAGGCAGTTATGGACGCCAGTCGGTTCCCCTCAAGATGAGAGATGAATTTTCAGGAGAAGACGATGAGCGTATTCGTAAATGGCATGTATGTAGGCTGTGAGATTTATCCTGGGGTCTATGCCGAGGAGTTGGCAGGGCCAAGTTGGATCCTGCGTAAGGAGAATGAGCAGGGTTGGCCTTGCCGGGTGGGCGAAGTAAAAGGCAGTCGGGATACCGGCGAATTTCTGGCTTGTACCTGCTTGGGGGATGTGCGGGGACGGGCTTATTCATTGCGAACCGCCGCTCGTTTTTTGCTCAATTAGCAGCGCAGGCCCGGCAGCAAACGCGACGGGCCTGCTCACGTAATAACCTACTTGACCCAGCTCACATTGATATGTGGATGATCTGAATGCCAGCTCACCCGCTTGGGTACCAACATGGTCAGGGTTGCTGGCTCGGCATGGGGCCACTCTTTGTCGCTATGAGTGGTTTGCCAGGAGATCTTCACCATTGGACCTTGACTGCTCCACTGCACATGTTTATGGGCATCGGCGGCCAGGGTGGATTCCGGTTGGGTTGGGCCCTCTGTCGCAATTCTGATCTTGTCAGCTTTGGCTCGGGCTACCACCCAGGGAATGTTGGCTGGGGTCTGCCCTTGCTGCCAGCTCACCAGATGATGAGCAATATGCGCCTGCTCGAGTTTGACGGCCTGCAGTGTGATATCCCGCAGAGCTATCCCTTTGACCAACCAGACTACTTTATGCTGTGTCGTTGGCTTGATTACATCATGTTCTTCCATCGCCATTTCCCCTTTATTGTGGATTTAATAATCCACATGGTCGTTACTGCCCGGCGCTAATCATTATTATGACGTCAACTTTTATTGGCTACCAGAAACGGAGGGCCGGATCTTACCCGTCTCTCTACTTAAGTATATGAAGTTGCTACTCAGGCAAAAGGGGTAAGTGCGGATAAATTTGTTGCGTGTGCTCTGGATCGTTAGACTGAAGGCTGATTTTACCCTCAGGAGCAGTTATGGCGTTAAAAGCGACCATTTTTAAGGCAGTTGTCAACGTGTCGGATCTCGACCGGGGGGTTTACCTCGATCAGACGCTGACCCTGGCCAGGCACCCGTCGGAAACCGATGAGCGGATGATGGTCAGGCTGCTCGCCTGGGTCTTGAATGCCGATCCGTTGCTCGAATTCACTAAAGGGCTTTGTGCTGATGATGAGCCAGAATTGTGGCAGAAAGAGCTGCACGGAGAGATAGCCCATTGGATAGAGGTCGGGCTACCGGATGAGAAAAGGCTCAAAAAAGCGTGCAATCGATCAGCTAGGGTCTCGCTCTATGTGTATGGGGCTCGAGCCGCCCAAGTGTGGTGGCAGCAAAACAGCACTCAATTGGCCAAGCTCAGTAATCTGGCAGTTTATTTTTGCCCGGATGAGTTGAGTCAGACGTTGGCGGCGCAAGCCACTCGCTCCATGAGTTGGCAAGCAACTATCAGTGATGGCACCGTCTGGCTAAGTAGCGGTGACTTATCCCTCGATTTTGTGCCGACCCGCTGGCAGTAATAGCGGCCACGCCCCCCCGCATAACCTCATCAACACAGACGCCAGATGCTAGTGCAGATGGCGTCTGCTCTCTGTTAGTCAGCGCTGTCACTCTCCTCATCCCAATCGCTGGAAAAATACCAGTAGCCACTGTTGAGAAGCATGGTCAACCAGGCTAACAGCACAGGGTCATCCAGATAGGCAAGTAACGAATCGGCATCCAAACGTGTATTGTCACACAACATCTGGGCCAGGCTGGTTCCACCCTGAGGCACAGGCAAGCGTTCACCCGCCATGAAACAGGTGTTGGGGTCGCTGTGCAGATAAAAGGCCCGCAGCCCGCCTAGACGCCACAGGGATCCACCTTCCTGCAGGCGGTCATACACATCCCCCTCATTGAAAGCCGGTTCAACGGGTTGCAGATCCAGCTCATGGCGAGGTTGGCTCAAATAGTTGGCCAGCCACTGCTCAAACTCGGGGGTGAGCAGCAACTCCTGCATTAGAGCGCGTAGGCGTTGAACCTCTTGGGGATGAATGGCACCCGGTGCCGTGGTTTGTTGTAGATCGGGATCGGCATAACGCAGATTGCCTGAATCATCGGCCAGCAGCTGATCGGCAAAACTGGAGAAGAGCTCCCGTTGGTTGGGGGCCCGGAAGCCCACCGAGTAATTCAATGAGGGCTCAAGTGCATAGCCATCATGGGGAAATCCAGGAGGAATATAGAGGATATCGCCAGGCTCTAGCTCCACATCCAGGATGGGATCGAATGGATCAACTTGCAGCAGGTTAGGGTGAGGGCAGTGCTGCGGCATAGGTTGTTTTTCTCCTACTCGCCATCTGCGCTTACCCATGCCCTGGATGATGAATACATCGTATTGATCCAGATGGGGTCCGACCCCGCCACCGGGGACGGAAAAGGAGATCATCAGGTCATCCAGTCGCCAATTCGGCAGTACCCGAAAAGGATCCATCAGTTCAGCCACCTGGGGAAGCCAATGATCGACCGCTTGGACTAGCAGCGACCAATTCTTTTCACCCAGTCGCTCAAAATCAGTGAAGGGGCCATGTTCTACTTGCCACTGGTCGCCATGATGGGCGACCAGACGACTGTCGACCTGCTCTTCCATGGCGAGCCCTGCCAACTCATCGGCGGAGATGGGATCGGTAAAGTCAATGAAACCGGACCGGATCACGGTCGGTCGTTTTTGCCAGTACTCGGTCAGGAAGGCTGACCAATTGAGGGTAAAGGAGAGGGACATGGCCGTGGACTCCTGCTAACGAGTGGAAAAGAGAAATAACGGAGCTGTCCTGCCCAGTATAGGGCAGGACAGAGGGGAGGATCAGGATTTGCCGTTGAGCATGGCGCGAATATCATCGGCAGAGCGGGGGGCGCCGCGCAATATGGTCTCACCTATGATGAAGGCCGGGGTGCCAGTCAACCCCAGTTGTTGGGCCAGCTTATGGTTTTCCTGCAACTGCTGGTCAATCTCCGGATCCTTGGTTTTGGCTTCAATGGCTTTCCAATTTAACCCTTGAGCCTTGGCGATAGCGGCGATCTCACCAACCTCTTTGAGTGGGCCTTGGCGCTCCATCAGTGCGTTGTGAAACGCTTCATATTTTTCAGGATGGAGGCGCTGGACGGCCAGTGCAGCCCGAGATGCGAGGTAAGAGGTCTCGCTTAGGATGGGAAACTCCTTGTAGATATAGCGGATCTCTTTGTTTTCGCCGACCACTTCCATAACGGCAGGTTTGGCCCGTTTGCAGTAACCACAGTTGTAATCGAAAAATTCGACAATGGTGATGGAGCCCTTGGCATTGCCACCAACAGGATCATGAGCTTGGTTGTAGATGGCCTGCCGATATTGATTAATGAGCGAGACATCGGCTTTTTCCTGATCCGCCTCCTGCTTGGTACGCAGGGCATTGGACATCTCAATCAGTAGTTCAGGATGCGAGACCAGATATTCGCGCACAATCTGCTCGACATCGCTGCGCTGTAATTCAGCGGCGGACACTTGGGGGGCGATTAGAGGTAACAGGCTGGCAAGCAGGGGAACAGCATAAGACTTCAATTTCATAAGAGAGCCAAATTAGTGGGGTGGGATAGTCAGGTATATAGTGCGTTGTGCCCAGTTCAAGTCAAGCCGTACCCTGCTACCAGCTAGATAATTGCCACATAAACTTGTGATTTGTCGCAAAAATAACCATTTGAATTTTGATGGGATTTACAATCCAAAGTCGAATCGCTACTATCCTGACACACGTGTGGAGGGGTGGCAGAGCGGCTTAATGCAACGGTCTTGAAAACCGTCGATGGGTGACCATCCGTGGGTTCAAATCCCACCTCCTCCGCCATACATATAAAGCCAAAGGCCCGTCATTGACGGGCCTTTGGCTTTTTTGTTGTTGCAACTCTGCCCTCGCCACTTACGACCGTTTGCACAGAGGAACAGCTCCGAATAGTGGGCAATAGTTGTTTGTGCAATCAATCTCAATTGAAACAAGCTGTGGTCGATTGAAAACCAAATCCTGATAATTTACTTGCACGGGAATAGACAGGTTTCGAGAGGCTATGATGCGTCGTTTCGAATACAAGGATGAAAAATCCAGCAAGTTTTGGCAAATCAGACAAGAGGGCGGTGTATTGACGCTGCAGTGGGGGCGAATAGGCACCCAGGGGCAGGGCCAGAACAAGGAGTTTGTCGATGCCGCCCAGGCGTTGGCGGCGATGAACAAGCTGATCAAGGAGAAAACGGGAAAAGGTTATCTCGAGGTCAGCGACACTTCGCAATCCAGCCAATCGCGCCCCGAGCCATCTTGTGCGGCCAGGAGCCACGCGGTTACGGAACACGCCAGTACGCCAGCTTCCACCGTTACCATACCGGATGAACAACCCGATACCATGGCGGTCACTTCGTCTATTGCTGTCGAAAACCCGGCAGCCGAAGCTCCTGCCGTTAGTGCTCGGGCTCCCTGGTTCCTGCCTGCTGATGCGCTTGTTTTTCCAGAAGCCTTGATGCGCCAGCGATTGTGCAGTCGTCGGCATCCGGCGCCAAAGGTGGGGCTGGATGCCCGAGCCAGTTGGATGAACATCCGCAAGCAGCTATTGCTACCCGGGTATATCCGCGTTGATCTGGAGCGTACCAGTGATGAGTTGCGAGCGGATTTTGAGGCGGCCTGGCGGCGATTGGAAGAGGATCAGATAGACGGGGATCTTGCCACCGATACAGTTCTGTTTGCATTGTGTTGCTTGCTAAAACCGGATGATCGAGGTATCGGCTACAGTGATATCACGGATTATCTGGTCGCCCATAAGGGGCTACGTTACGCCACCGATGTGCTGTTGCAGGCGCAAGCCATAGTGACGCATCACGAATGGGACCGCCATAGCCGTGAGTATTACGATTTTTTGACTCATTATCAGAGTGCTTCATACCCCCCCGGTCCCAGATACTCAGCCGCCGAAGTATCGTTACGCACCCTGCTCTCCTGGGCTGAGGAGAGTGAATGGCTTGTTTGTAGCGAGAAATTGCAAGCGGCATTACCCCAACTGCCTCCCAAGCTGCAGCCGCTGATTGCGCTGTTGTTATCCGAACTCCCTGAGCTTGCCGACACTCAGGTTTATCTTGGCCATTCGAATAACCATATCGACTCGTCGCTACTGCTAGTAGCAAGCAGTGAGGAGGCGTTGGCCACCATCATTGAGTCTGGAGTCGGTACTGGATTGCTCAACAATGACTATGCCAAGGCTACCCTGATCGCCGAGCGGGGCGTGGACGCCGTTCCTCTGCTGGCGTTGAATATGGATGCAAACCATGAAGTATTGGTCTCTTTTGGTACGCCAGAGGCCATCGCGGCACTGGCTTCGGTTGCCGGGCAAAGCAAGTCAGTGGCAGCCAGTTTCAGTAAGGCGATCACGCGTTGGCCGCTGGCCGCTATTGCTGCTCTGGCGCAGCTGCTTGCCCACAGCAATAAAAAACAGGAGTTGCTAACTACTTCTTTGACGCAACTCTTGCGGTCGCAGGCCCAACGCCTTGATGAAGTGATGCCTTGGATAAGCATTGAGGGACAGGGGGTGATCAAGGCACTGCTGGCCCGTGAGCCAATCACTGGCGAGGTGGCAGAAGAGAGCGAGTTGCCTGGTGTACTGGTCGCTCCACCCTGGTTAGGAAAAAAGAAAAAGGCGGCCGTGGCCCTGACGCTGGATCTCTTGCCCCTGAGCCCGATCATGGAGTGGTCGGATGCAGAGCGTGAGCAAGCCATGGCGTTTGATGACTTGGATTCATGGCGGCGAGAAAGAGCGGCGGCAGATCCTGACGTCTTGATTGAGAAATTGGGGTTTGGTTATCGAGACCCCAAGGTTGAATCCTTGCGTGAGGCACTCAGGGTTGCGGTCTGTAATCAGGATAGTGCCGCCTTCCTTCAATTATGGCAACAGGTGCTGGAGCAGCAGAGTTTCCTGGTGCTGGATCTGAAATTTACTGCGGATATGGATGATGAGATGGCCCTGGGGTTGTGGTCTGGTTTGGCCTCGATTCCCTATCGCAGGAGCAGCTACATGCTGGCGCGCTTTGGCTTGGTGGCGTTGCCGGGATTGATCACTGCCTGTCAGGTTCGACCTGCGACCGAGATAAAAAAAGCTCTGCACTTTGGCGCCGCCGAGTTGGCGCCCATCATGGCCAGGGCTTATCAGAAGCTCAAGACGGTGCGGGAGAGTGCGCTGCTATGGTTGTTGCGCTATCCGGAACATGCCATCGCCGGTTTGTTGCCAGCTGCGCTGGGTAAACGCACTGAAGCTCAAGGGGCAGCCGTTGCTGCCTTGCGCCTGTTGTCTGCTCATGGTCATGATGATCTGATCATGCAAGTGGCGGCGCGTTATGAGCGCGCCGAGGTCAGTGAGGCTGTGCGTCGCCAGCTGGATGAGGATCCTCTGGATCTCTATCCGGGAAAAATAGCGCCTGCTCCCGAGTTTTGGCAGCCTACTGCCTGGCGCAGACCCCGTCTTAAGGGCAGCAACAAGCTGTTGCCGGAGAGTGCTTTGACGCACCTGGGTACCATGTTGCGCTTTCCTGTCACCGAAGGGCTTTATGAGGGTATCAATCAGGTCAAGGCCGCCTGTGATGGGGAGTCGCTGGCCGATTTTATCTGGGACTGTTTTGCTGCCTGGCAATTGGCCTCAGGTTTGGCCAAGGATAATTGGGCTTTTATATGTCTGGGCTATTTGGGTACTGATGAGACTGCTCGCAAGTTGACACCTTATATTCGTTCCTGGCCTGGTGAGTCACAACATCAACGGGCCGTGGCCGGATTGGATGTCCTGGGGCAGATAGGATCTGATGTGGCGCTGATGTTATTGAACGGCATTGCCCAGAAGGTGAAGTACAAGGGGTTGCAGGAGAGAGCCAAAGAAAAGATAGCGGCCATCGCCGCGGCCCGGGAGCTCACAATTGAGGAGCTGGAGGATCGTCTGGTTCCTGACTTGGGGCTGGATGAAAAGGGCACTCTCTTGCTTGATTTTGGTCCGCGCCAGTTCAACGTCTGTTTTGATGAGTCGCTCAACCCCTTTGTGAAGGATGGTGATAATCGGCGAATCAAGGCATTGCCCAAACCCAATAAGGGGGATGATGAGGCAAAGGCCCTTGCCGCTGTGGAGCAATATAAGCGGCTGAAGAAAGACGCAAAAATGGCCACAGCCCAGCAATTGATGCGTCTGGAGCGGGCCATGTGTCAGCGTCGGCGTTGGGCCCCCGAGCAATTTATGCAGCTTCTGGTGCGTCATCCTCTGCTGCGACATCTGGTGCAGCGGCTGGTATGGGCTCTCTACCGCGTAGAAGAGGATCATAACGATGGCGGGCAGATGTTCTGCTGTTTTCGGGTTGCCGAAGATGGCACCTTGACCACGGCCTATGATGATCCGTTTACGTTGCCTGTTGGTGACGATCTCCGGGTCGGGATCCCCCATGCCCTTGAGTTTTCCGATGAGCAATCGACGGCATTTTCGCAACTGTTTGTCGATTACGAATTACTACAGCCCTTTGTCCAGTTGGGACGAGATACCTATACCCTGACGGATGAGGAGCGTCAGAGTAAGCTGTTGACCCGTTGGGTGGGCAAGGTTGTTCCCACCGGCAAGATACTGGGGTTGGTCAGCAAAGGATGGGTGCGGGGGGAGCCACAGGATGCGGGAGCGATCCTGGAATTCATCAAACCTGCTGCGGGGCAGCTGGTATTCAAATTTGAGCTGGATCCCGGCGTATTTGTGGGTGCGGTCGAGGAGTTTCCAGAGCAAAAGCTGGGTCCTGTTGTGCTGCAGGATCGTTCTACACCCTGGTACCACGAGATATCGCTTGAGCCGTTTACGCTGCTTGACGAGATTATCCTCAGCGAGCTGGTACGCGATATGGAAGCCCTGTGTAGCTAATAAATGGAAGCATCTATGACACCGAAAGAGCAGTTGGCGCTGCAACGTCCGCCCGCGGAGATCCTTTATGCCGATGAATTGGCTCGTTTGCTGGACGCGGATCGGCACGCTAAACCACCGGGTTGGCTGATGAGCCTCAATGCGGCGCGTCGTTTTATTCTGGGGGACCCCGCGCTGGGGATTGAACGCAAGGTGGTGATCGAGGTGGCGGCCATAGAGCGTATGCTGGTCACCTTGGCGACCGGGCGTGGTTTGCTGTTGGTGGGGGAACCTGGAACTGCCAAGTCTCTGCTGTCGGAATTGTTGGCCACAGCCATATCCGGGACCTCGCGCCTGACCATACAGGGAGGGGCGTCAATTACCGAGGATCAGATCAAGTACTCCTGGAACTATGCCTTGTTGATCAACGAGGGGCCATCGTTGGCCGCACTGGTTCCGGCCCCGCTCTATCAGGGCATGCAGCAGGGTAAATTGGTTCGCTTTGAAGAGATCACCCGGGCTCCGCTCGAGGTTCAGGATTGTTTATTGGGTATGCTCTCCGAGCGGGTGATGACCATTCCCGAGTTGGTGGGGGAGGCGGGTCTGCTCTATGCCCAGGAGGGATTCAATATCATAGCGACAGCCAACACGCGGGATCGGGGCGTCAATGAAATGAGTGTTGCGCTCAAACGCCGCTTCGACTTTGAAACTGTATTTCCCATCATGGATTTCCATCAGGAATTGCAACTGGTTGCCGATGCCTCAGCGCGCTTACTGGCCCGTAGTGGTATTCCGCATGTTCTGCCCACGCCTGTGCTTGAGCTGCTGGTGACTACCTTTCGAGATTTACGCTTGGGGGCAGGTGATGGCAGCATGGACAAAATGGCCTGTGTGATGTCGACGGCTGAAGCGGTGAACGTGGCCCATGCCGTGGGCGTTAGAGCCTGGTTTTTGGCCGAGCGGGAGGGACGTCCTGAAGATCTGGTCGAATGTATTGCCGGGAGCGTCGTCAAGGATAATAGCGATGACAGGGCCAGGCTGAGGCGTTACTTCGAACAGACGGTGGCGCAACGTTCGGCTGGACACTGGCGTGACTATTATGCAGCCAGACATCGTTTACCCTGAGGACTATGGTGTGCCAGCCACTGCCGAATGTTCTGAACTGCCGGAAATCATTGGTGTCCGCCACCACAGTCCAGCTTGTGCTCATCTGGTGCGGGAGAGGATCCTGCAGTTAAAGCCCCGCTATGTCCTGATTGAGGGGCCGATGGACTTTAATTCTCGACTTCATGAGCTATTCCTGGCGCATCAACTGCCCCTGGCTATCTACAGCTATGGCATGGCCTCAACTAAAGGGCAAGGCAGTCGCCGTGGCTCCTGGTCACCGTTTGCCGAGCATTCGCCTGAGTGGCAGGCTTTGCTGGCGGGGCGGGCAGTGAATGCCGAACTTCGTTTTATCGATCTGCCTGCCTGGCACCCTGCTTGTGCTGGCATGATTAATCGCTATGCCGATTTAGCCGATGTGCAGCAACAGCGTCAGGCCACAGCCCTTGATCTGGCGCTGGGGCAGCGACTGGGCATTGAGGGGCCCGATGCGCTCTGGGATAGTCTGTTTGAAGTACCTGGCTCACCGGTCGAATTATCCCGGCAACTGCGTTACTACTTTGAGCAATTACGCGCAGATTGTGCTGGCAGCGTTGAAAATCAGGCTCGAGAATCCATGATGGCTAGCTGGATCAGTTGGGCCATGCAGCGTCGGGAGGGGTCGGTTTTGGTTGTCTGTGGTGGCTACCATGCTCCTGCCTTGCTGCAGCTGTGGCGACAGATGAGCCAGAGTAAGGTACCAGAGCCGGTATTGCCTCCGCTGGCCAGCTGTTTTGCCGATGGATCGACGCAAGCCGAATACATAACGGGTTCCTATCTGGTGCCCTATAGCTATAAACGGTTGGATGCGTTCACTGGTTATGTCTCCGGAATGCCATCACCTGCCTTTCAGCAGTGGGTTTGGGAGCATGGGATGGCGCAAGCGGGCACACTTCTCCTGCAAAAGGTGTTTGCCCGTCTGCGTCAACGTGGAGTGCCTGCGTCTACGGCGGATATGGCGGCAGTCTATGCTCGCGGACAAGCCTTGGCCCGTTTGCGGGGTCATGGGGTGCCATTACGTTGTGACTGGTTGGATGCCATGGTCGGGACGTTAGTCAAGGATGCCTTGAGTGTTCCGGTTCCCTGGTCTTATCGGGGCACGCTGCGATCCGGAACCGATCCTGTTCTGGTTGAGATACTGTCTGTGCTCTCGGGTGAGCGCCAAGGCGCTCTGGATCCTCAGACTCCCGCTCCTCCCTTGCTCCATGCTGTTGGTATGTTACTCGATAGCTTGCAATTGACAGCTCAGTGTGAGCTGACTCTGCAGTTGAGTGAGCAAGAAGATCTGCGTCGAAGTAGGGTACTGCATCAGCTCCGCATGCTCGATATTCCGGGCTTTCGCCTGCTGGGCGGGAAACGTCCTCCCTGCTCGGTTCAACTGGAAGAAGTGTGGCATCTGAGTACTCCTCTGGAGCAGACCCCTGCCTTGATCGAGGCGGCCTGTTATGGGGCCACCTTGGCAGAGGCGGCCGGTGGGAAAATGGAGGAGCGGTTCATCACGGCCTGCGCGGCTTCTCATGCTGTCAGTTTGCTAGTTGATCTGTTAAATGATGCTTTGTTGGCCGATGTATCGAATTTTAATCAGCAGATTATTGATGCACTGGACCGTGCCATACAGCAAGAGTCCCGATTTACCGAGCTGGGGCAAGCCATCGGAATATTGCATCAGATCTATCGATATGGTGACGGTAGCAGTCTGTATGGTGCGCTCATATTACAGGTCTTGCTCCAGCAGCTCTTCGATCGAGCGCTCTGGTTATGTGAGGCGCCGGGCTCTGTGCCCGCCTCCGAGAGCTTGAGTCATATCACGGCTTTTAGTGCGTTGAAGGCATTGTTACGTGATCTGTTATCCATGTCACCAGAGCAAAAATCCAGCTGGTTTCCTGCTATTGAGATAGAAAGAGCATTTGCGGTTTTTCGGCGCAAGTCCGTTGCTGAGAATGCAGATCCTTTGAGCCGTGGTGCCGCCATGGGGTTGGTTATGTCGCTTTGTCGGGATCCACTGCCCCTCTCTCCCCTTGATTTGTTATCCAGGATCCCTGTTGCACGCATCGGTGATGGGTTAAGCGGTTTGATTGCACTGGCTCGCCATGAACTGACCGAAGAAGAGGCTTTTGTCTCAGGGTTGGATCAATTGGTCCAGGCTCTTGATGATGGCGATTTTCTTGCTGCTTTGCCGGGTATGAGGGCCGCGTTTGCCTGGTTACCCCCCAGAGAGCGTGGTGAGTTTGCCCGCCGTATTCTGCGGTTACATGACAAGGATCATTTTGCCTGTTCTGTGCTGACAGGGGGCATAACCGCTGCCTCTCTCGAGCATATCGCAGGCTTGCAATATCTGGAAACGCAAGCAATGGCCAAGCTGGCACTATGGGGGGTGACGTAATGACGAACAAGCTCTTCTCCCCGGTTGAATTACAACGTTGGCGACTACTGCTGGGCGAGTCTGCCGAGGCGACGCTGGGCGGTTTGTCACCGGATTATCAGGCGGTTGATAGTGCCCTGGAGTGGCTCTATGGACGAGATCCCGAGTTGCTGGCTCGAGGAGAGAGGCGCGCTGGTCTGGGGAAATCCTGCCTGACAACCCCCGAATGGATTAATGAAATACATCAACTCTTTCCCAAAGAGGTGATCGAACGGCTGGAGCTGGATGCCGTGGAGCGTTACGGCATTGATGACGTGGTTACAAACCTCGAGGTATTGGAGCGGCTGGAGCCTTCAGAATCTTTGCTCAGGGCCATATTGCAAACCAAGTATTTGATGAGCCAACAGGTGTTGGCTGCAGCCAGAAAGCTGGTGGCCGAGGTGGTTAGGCAGATAATGATAAAGTTATCGCGTGAAGTTCGTCCCCTCTTTTCTGGCTCTCTCGATCGACATCGCCCTTCATCAAATCGCATTGCGCGCAATTTTGACTTTAAACGCACGCTGGCAGGCAATTTGCAGCGTTGGAGTCCTTCACACGGCAAACTGTTTATTGAGAAGCCCTTCTTCATGAGCCGGGTGAAACGTCATACCGAGCGCTGGCAACTCATTTTGCTGGTGGATCAGAGCGGCTCCATGGTGGAGTCGGTTATTCACTCGGCTGTGATGGCCGCCTGCTTGTGGAATTTACCGGGAATGGATACCCGGTTAGTGGTGTTTGATAGCGAGGTGGTGGATTTAAGTGCCGATGTCTGTGATCCCGTCGAGTTACTGATGAAGGTGCAACTGGGAGGGGGGACCTCGATTGCCAAGGCCATTGCTTATGCCCACTCCTGCATCTTGACTCCGCAGCGCAGTTTAATCGTGCTGATCACGGATTTTGACGAGGGGGGTAGCCGCGATGAGCTGGTGCGTCGGGTGCGGGCCTGTATTCAAAGTGGGATCCAGGTTCTTGGTTTGGCGGCTTTGGGGCGTGATGCTACACCCGAATATAACCGCGAGATGGCAACCAGACTCAGTGAAGAGGGGATGCAAATTGCTGCCATGACGCCTGGAGAGTTGGCTCTCTGGTTAGCTCAAAAGCTCAGGGGTGACTGAAGATGGGTAGGCCAAGATGAGTCGAGCCGATTTATTGGAGTTGACACCGGAAGCCTTGATGGCATTGAGTAACGTCGGGTTTGTCAAACGGGCACAAAAAGATCTGGCTGCAGGTCAGTATCCCGTTATTACAGAGCAGGATGATGGGGGCATTGATGCGCAGTTTGCGGATGGTCACAGAGTCCTGTTTCCTGTCGGCAAATCTCTGCTCGATGCGAACTGCAGTTGTCCTGCCAGTGGCATGTGTCGCCATAGGGTCATGTTGGTCCTGGCTTATCAGGCGTTAAAGCAACATGTCGGATCTGTGATGCCACAGCATGGAGCCGCGTGGTCTCCGGCTTGCTTCGAGGGGGAGGTTGCGATGCTACCCAAACCACTACTTGCCAGGGCCAGACGCATGATGGGGGAGGGGATAGTCGTTCGCTTGTGCAAAGCCGGGCCAGGTGATGCGACAGCATCGGCTCTTCTTCCTGAGTGTAATGTCCGTTTTTTTTCCCGAAATAGCCTAGCCCATGCTCGTTGTGATTGCATCGCCTCATCGCCCTGTGAACATATGGTGTTAGCCGTATGGGGGTTTGTGCAGGCCGAACGCCAAGAGCCAGGATTTCAGCAGTTAACCCTTACGCTTCAGGCAGTCGATGCCGAGGCCAACGGGCCTCATTCACTGTTTACCCAGACGAAAGCCTGCTCGTTACAAGAAGCGGTTGATACCCTATTGCTGACACTCTGGCTGGAGGGGAGTGCGCAGCCGCAGGCCAGATTGCAGTCACTTATCGCCACAGCAGTCTGGTATGCAGAGCAGTTGCAGTGGCGCTGGGTGCAGGAGAGCCTTAGCGAGATAGCGCTGTTACTCGATGCTCTGCATCATAGATCGAGTCGATATCATCCTTTGCAATTACTCCATGCCGTGAGTGAATTACCTGCTCGACTGATGGCCGCCAGGCACATGGAGAACGCGGATAATCCTCCTCTTCCTGCCTCGGAGATTTTAGGTGTTGGGAAGAGTAGTGAAACCCAATTAAAGCATCTCAGACTGCTTGCGCTTGGTGGCCGCTATTGGTCTGATGATGAAAGAGAAGGAGTAACCCTGATCTTTGTTGAGCCGGATTTGCAAGCCATGATGGTGATGGAGCGACAGTGGTCGGCGGTTGATAGCAGTGGCGATACCCTTTCCCAGCGTCGCATTGCTGGTTATCCGGTAAGAGAATTCGCGGCAGGCCAGCTCATCACCAATGCCGGTAAACGGCGTGCCAATGGCGCTTTCGAATTGGGTGGGCATAGACGTAATCGCTCATTGTTCCCCCTGTCAGCCGATGCCTGGCAGCAACTTGGCGAACCCTTGCGACAACCGGATGCGAACTCGGTAAAACGCTACTTGAATCAATTGGAGCCAAGCTTCGTTCGTCCCCAACAATTGATGGAACGGCTACACATATTGCCGGTGACTACTGTGCAGGACTGGAGCTGGAATGCTTCATTGCAACGGTTGCAGATAGTGATCCAGTCTGGTTTAGAGCAGGAACAAAGTGACAATCGGCTAACTGTGGTACAGGGTTTTGAGCCGAGTTCCCCCAGCGCGGTTGATGTCGTCGCAACGGCATTGTTATCGCCGCAGTGTGGTGTCACCGAAATAGCGGGCATAGTACATCTGGAAGCGGGCGTCTTGCATATTGAACCCCTGGCGTTGATGGGACGAGAGCGGGTCTGGTTGCCTTACCTGGACAGAGGTGATCTAGCGCCATTTTCTCTGGATCGGTTTGCTGAGTCGCGACATGGCACCGATCATGAGCCAACTCTTTGTGATACGGAAGGGCTGCTGGTTTCCTGGTTACAACAAGGAGGGCGGCATCTGGGAGGGCGGGGAATTGGCGAGCTGGAGCGTGTGATCCATTCTCTCCAGGAAAAAGGGTTGTTTCATCTTGCCAAACGATTGGCCCAAGCCCTTTCACTATTGCAGGCTAACGAACAGCTACAATTGCCCACTGAATTGATGGTGGTGTATCAATTACTGAGAGAGCTAAAAGAGGGCTGCGGATCACGGTGAGTTTCTCATCTGCTCTGCTAGACCAGTGAACGCAGGAGGTGGGTGCATTGCCCACCTCTTGCGTTAGTGGACATGGTTTATTCCTTTGAGGGGGGAAGTAGCCCTTGTTCTTGAAAATAACGTAATGCACCCGAGTGAAGCGGGGCTGTCAGCCCTTGTCGCACCATCTGCTCCTTGCTCAGGGAGGCGAAGGCGGGGTGCAGGCGCTTGAACTGTTCAAAGTTATCAAATACCGCCTTCACAATGTAATAGGCTGCCTCGTCGCTTAAGGCAGTGGAGGTGACTACGGTTGCAGAGACACCAAATGAGGGGGTGTCCTGGTCGGCACCTCGGTATAGACCGCCCGGGATTAGCGTTGGCACATATTCAGGATGTTGGGCCAGCAGGGCATCAACTTGGGGCCCGCTCACGGGCAGCAGGCTGATGTCGCAACTGCTGCTGGCTTCCTTGATGGTGCCGCTGGGGTGGCCGACCACATAGACAAAGGCATCAATATTCTCGTCACACAGAGCCTGGGCACGCTCTGCCCCCTTGAGCTCCGACGTGGCGGCAAATTGTGACAGTTGCCAGCCCATGGCTTGGATCAGGTAGTTCATGGTGTTGCGATCCCCTGAGCCTGGGTTGCCGATATCGACTCGTTTCCCTAGTAAATCAGCCAGGGAGCTAATGCCCGCATTCTGCCGGGTAACTAGCGTGAGGGGCTCTACATAGAGGCTAAATAGGCTGCGTAACTCACGGTTGGGGCCGGTCTCGCTAAACAGCCCTTGGCCTTGCAACGCGGCCTTCTGGGCATCGGATTGCACTATGGCCAATTCCAGTTTGTGGCTCTGCAGCCTTTGCAGGTTATAGATGGAGCCTTCGGTGGCTTCGACGGTACAGCGCAGATGATGCGACTTCTGATCTTTGTTGATCAGGCGGCAGATGGCGCCGCCTGCGGGATAATAGACGCCGGTGACGCTGCCTGTGCCTATGGTCAGTTTGCTGGTGGCCGCGAAGGTGGATGTTGCGCCTATTACCAGGCAGGTAACACCCAATGTCATGCTGAGATATTTACTGATGAACATGCTCGATCCTTGTAGGGCTGGGGATGGGCAGTGTCATCCGTGGTGCAAGCGCTGCCATACCGCCAAAAAACCTTAACGATCTTGAGTGAGAAAAGCAATTTAATGATAGGCCAGTTTATCACTAAGCGACTGAGCTAAAATGAAAAAGCTGCATCCAGTTAGATGCAGCTTCCATCGTATGGCGGGCAAATTACTCGGATTGAAGGTAGGGGGCCATGACGGCAATCATGCGATCCAGGGCTTGTTCTAGGATGGCGCGACGGCAGCCAAAATTGAGCCTGACGAAGTGACCATCGCCAAATTGGGCGCCGGGAGAGAGCCCGACTCCGCCCGCTTCAAATTCGGCAATGGGATTGTGCATCTTCAAGGCCGAGACATCGATCCAGGCCAGGTAGGTGGCTTCAATTGTGGCGATATGAATGCCTGGCAGGGAGCCCAGCCGACTCATTACCCGATCCCGATTAGCGCGCAGGTAGCTCAGCTGCTCCTGTAACCAGCTATCGCCTTCTGCATAGGCTGCTTCGGCGGCGATGAAACCCAACAGGTTATTATCGGCTAGCAGACCCCGCATAGATTGTTGCAATCGTTGACGCAAGCGCCCATTGGGGATGATGGCAAAGGAGCAGCATAGGCCGGGAATATTGAAGGTCTTGCTGGGGGCCATCAAGACGGCACTGCGCTGGGCGGCATCGTCATGCAGACTGGCAAAGGGGATATGGCGTGCATCGGGTTCCAGCAGCAGATCGCAGTGGATCTCATCGGAGCAAACCACCAGATCATGGCGTTGGGCGATATCGGCAATTTGCTCCAACTCCTGGCGTGTGAAGACAGTGCCACCAGGATTATGCGGGTTGCATAACAGCAGCAGATCGGCCTTGGGTGCCAACTGTTCCAACACCGCAAAATCGGGCAACCAGCGCTGGTTGACCAGCTTCATCGGCAGGTGGCTGACTTGGCGCTCGGTGTGCTCGGCAGCATGCAAGAAGGGGTAGTAGACAGGGGTTGGGGTGATGACGTGACGATCGGCTTGGCACCACGCCTTGCAGGCGAAGTTTAAGCCAGGCACGACACCAGGCATGAAGAGTAACCACTCAGGTTCAATGGTCCAGCCATAGAGAGCCTGCATGCGTGAGATGACCAACTGGATGAGACTCGGTGAGGGGCGGCTGTAGCCGAACACGCCGTGATCAATTCGTTGATGCAGCGCCTGAATGATGGCGGGTGCTGCCTGAAAATCCGTGTCTGCAACCCAAAGCGGCAGTACATCCTTGTCGCCGAACTTGTCCCATTTCAGACTCTGGGTCTGACGGCGATCGATGGGCTTGTCGAAGTCAAACATCGCTCTCTCTCATGCTATGTAAAAGAGCACTTTAAGAATAATTCTCGTCTGGGGCAACCCGCCCTTGTGATAAAAGCCCGGCTATTTCTACAATAGGCTCTGACTGAGGGGGAGATATGCTGTTGGTTCGGTTTTTTCGCTGGCTTGAGTTGCAGGGCACCAGCTTGGCGTTTATGGCGGTGACCTTCCTGACCGGCATAGGGGCGGCCTTTTTTATCCCGACCATGAGTCTGTTTCTGAGTGACGAGGTAGGTGTGAGCCCCTTCGGGGTGGGCTTGTTTTTCACCGCCAATGCCCTGGCTGGCATAGTGGTTAGCCAGTGGTTGGCCAAGCGCTCGGATCGGCGTGGTAGTCGCAAAAAATTGATCCTGCTCTGTTGTCTGGCGGGGGGGGCCAGTTGCTTGCTGTTTGCCTGTAGCCGCAGTTATCTCTTGTTGCTGAGCCTGGGTATCTTGTTGCTGAGCATAGGCGCGACCACCTCGCCCCAATTGTTTGCGCTGGCCCGTGAGTATAGCGAGCAGCAGGGCAAATCTGCGGTCATGTTCAGCGCCATAATGCGCACCCAATTTTCCCTGGCCTGGGTAGTGGGGCCGCCGCTGGCCTTTGCCATCGCCACTGCCTATGGCTTCTCCTTGCTCTTTACGCTGGGTTCGGTGGCATATCTGCTCTGTCTTGGGGTGGTCTGGCGCTGCTTGCCGGATCTTGGCAAGGTGACTGCCGGGCAGCAGTTGCCGCGCGGTGGCACGTGGCACAACAGGGATGTGCGGCTGTTGTTTATGGCATCGTTGGGTTTGTGGACTTGCAACAGCATGTACCTGATCAATATGCCGCTTTACCTCTCTCGGGAGCTGATGTTGCCTCAGGCTCTGGCGGGTTGGATGATGGGGTTGGCGGCGGCGCTGGAGATCCCGGTGATGTTGCTGGCGGGTTACGGGAGTCGTTGGGTTGGGAAGAAGCCCATGATGTTGCTTGCCGCTTTCGCTGGGGTGCTCTTTTACAGTGGCTTGACCTGGCTACCCACTGGCCCTGTGGCTCTGCTCAGCCTGCAGCTAGGCAATGGCATCTTCATCGGTATTCTGGCGGGTATGGGGATGACTTACTTTCAGGATCTGATGCCCGGTCAACCGGGGGCGGCCACCACCTTGTTTAGCAATAGCATTCGCAGTGGCTCTATCTTAGGTGGCGTGATCGCGGGCATCACGGCCCAGTGGTGGAGTTACCATGGCGTCTTTGCGGTAGCCATGCTCCTCACATCAGTCGCCCTGCTCTTGATGAGCCGGGTCCGCGAAGCCTGAGGCTCTGAGCTCCTGCTCGCTCTTCTCTTCCTGCCAGTTATGGAGTCTATGGCTGGCGCGCAAACACTCCAGCAGGCGCGTGGCGCTGGGCCCCAAGCGCTCTGGATTGGGAACTACCAGGTGAGTGAAAAACTTCCGAGAGCTGCTCTCTTTGAGCTGAATATGATGGAGCCGTCCTTGTTGCAGCAGCGGCTCGATAAGATGAATAGGCAACCAGGCGAAGCCTAAGCCAGAGAGCAGGATGCCGATGGCCTCATGGAAGTTGTTGACGGTCCAGCGCTGTTCAGCCTTCAACCAGCCTGTCAACTCACGGGGCGACTTGCCGGTATCCTTGATGACAATTTGCAGCTCCTGGCTGAGATCGGTCGCCGAGAGGATCTGATTGACTATGGCCAGTGGGTGCAGTGGATGACAAATGGGAACCATGGTGATCTCGGCCAGGGGTTCGCCCATAAAACCGGTGGGCACATGGCCAGTGATCACCAGATCGGCACTTTGCTCTTCAATCGCTTCCGTCGACCCCGTCAATACGGTATCGAGCAATTGCAATTGGGTGCCTCTGGACTTGGGGTAGTAGAGTTGCAAGCCGCGGTTGAGCAGGGGACGAGGGTGTACCAGCTCAACGGCTAGGCGGACCTCAGCCTCCCATCCTTGATGAATGTTGTAGGCCAGCAACTCCAGCTCTTCCATCTGCAGGGTGAGCTGTTTGGCGCGGCGTAGGAAAACCTGCCCCTCATCGGTTAAAAAGGCCTTTCTGCCGCGCACTTCCAGCAGCGCCACGCCCAGCGTCTGCTGCAGCTTTGCCACCGCATGATTTAGCGAAGATTGGCTCTTGTTCAGCTTCTCGGCCGCTTGGGCGTAGCCACCAAATTCGACCACGGCTTGAAAGATACGCCATTGCTCGAGCGTGCTCTTGGGACGAAACATAATAGGGCTGATTTCCATACTAAGTTCGGCGATCAGCCGCCGAACGATCTAAGTTCAGAGTATTAAGTTCAGAGTAACCTCAGCCGTCACCCCTATGGCGGCTGTTAGTCAGTCTCCCTTAGGTTGGGCATCCAGACTCTCGCCACGCATGGCCTGACTCTCATCCCCCATAAGATAAAGATAGAGGGGCATCAGCTCGGCTGCTGTTTTTAGTGTGCGAGGATCCTCATTTGGACAGGCTTGAGCGCGCATCTTGGTGCGGGTGGCGCCTGGATTGATGCAATTGATTCGAATGGCTGAGTGTCGTAATTCGTCGGCCAGTACTTGCATCAGACCTTCGGTGCCAAACTTGGATACCGCATAGCTGCCCCAGTTAGCCCGACCGCGGCGACCTACCCCTGAGCTGGTCAGGATCACCGAGGCGCTAGGGCTGGCCGACAGCAGTGGCAGCATGGCTTGGATCATCAGCATGGAAGAGGTCAGGTTGACTTGCAGCACCTGTTGCCACTCCTGCTCCGCTATCTGAGCGACGGGCGTCAGGCTACCCAGCAGACCGGCGTTCAGCAGCACTCCATCCAGGTGAGAAAACGCGTGCTGCAGCTCTGCAGCCAGACCTTGATACTCTGCGGCATGGGCCTTCAGTAGATCCAGGGTGATGAGCCGCGGGGGCAGGGCCCCCTGGTCAACCAGCGCATCATGGACGGCTTGCAGCTTGCTTTGGGTGCGACCCAGCAGGATCAGCTGGGCACCATGAGCGCCATAGGCCATGGCCGCTTCCCGCCCTATGCCGTCACCTGCACCTGTGATCAGGATGAGCTTATTGCGTAGCAGATCATGAGGCGCTTTGTAGGTCAACACGTTAGCCGATCCTTGAGCCATTTCTTGATGTGCGCAGTGTACTGAAAAAGTATTGCCGCGCACCAGGTTTCTTGCGGGACACCTGGCCACCTCAGGGGGAATAGCCGGCTGTGAGCGCCATATTTGGCCCGGGTGGCAAAAACTCGTAGAATGAGCCGCTTTCCCCCCTCTCTTGGAGTAAACCGTGGACTATCTCTTCGATTATCTGGTGTTTTTAGCCAAAAGCGTCAGCCTGATCTCCCTGTTGGTGTTGGGACTGGTCATGGTGATTATCACCGCCGCCAAACAAAAAGCCCGCAAGGGGGAGTTGGAATTACAAGATTTGACTGCTCACTATGAGGAGACCAAGGAGCAGTTAGAAACCGCTTTGCTGGATAAGCCGGCGCTCAAGGCGTTGGCGAAGCAGCGCAAGGCCGAACTCAAGAGCAAAAAACAGCAGGGCGTGCCCACCACACCAACCAGTCGTCTCTTTCTCATTGATTTTAAAGGAGGAATGGAAGCCAAGGAGGTTGCCTCGCTGCGTGAGGAGATCACCGCTGTGCTCGCGATAGCCAAGGATCAAGATGAGGTGCTGGTGCGCGTGGAGTCCGGTGGCGGTGTTGTACATGGCTATGGCTTGTGCGCCTCCCAATTGCAGCGGCTGCGAGATCGTGGTTTGCGCCTGACTGTGGCCATCGACAAGGTGGCGGCCAGCGGGGGTTATATGATGGCCTGTGTGGCGCAACATATTTTGGCGGCGCCCTTTGCCATCGTCGGCTCTATCGGTGTGGTGGCTCAGTTGCCCAATTTTCACCGCCTGCTGCAAAAACATGATATCGATTATGAGCAACACACGGCCGGACAGTTCAAGCGCACACTCACCCTCTTTGGGGAGAATGATGAGGCGGGGCGCCAAAAATTCCGTGAAGAGCTGGAGTCAGTCCATCAGCAATTCAAGCAGTTTGTCGGGCAGCATAGGCCGCGGGTCGATCTGGAGCGGGTGGCGACCGGCGAGCATTGGCTGGGCAGTGAGGCCAAACAGTTGAATCTGGTGGATGAGTTGCGTACCAGTGACGATTATCTGCTGGAGCAGTATGCCCAGAAACAAGTGGTCAGAGTGCAGTATAAGCAGCCCAAAGGCCTGAGTGAGCGGCTGGGGCGTAGTGCGGCGTTGGCGTTTGAACAGGTGCTGAGTCGTTACTGGCACTACCTGCGCCTGCCATTCAAGGGCTAGGCTGGCCGGTTTCCAGGCATCGCCAAAGTGGGGCGAGCCTCACGCCGATGGAGCAAAAAACAGCATGAGTATCGTGTCAGCGATAAAAAAGGTTGATTCTCGGCGCCAGCACTTCCATTTTAATAAATAGCAGATGCCGCATTAGCGGCATCATCTCGTTCTCTAGCCTGGGTTGATAAAAGGACAGAATAAGCGTCTATGGGCAAATCTTTGGTGATTGTAGAGTCTCCGGCCAAGGCCAAGACCATCAATAAATATCTGGGCAAGGACTTCATTGTTAAGTCCAGTGTTGGTCATGTGCGGGATCTGCCTACCAGTGGTTCGAGCAGTGTTGGCGAAGAAAAAGAAGAGAAGAAACCCGTGGTGCGCAAGAGCGCCAAGGGGCTCACTGACGAGGAGAAGGCTCAGCGCGATTATCAGGCTTTGGTCACGCGCATGGGGATAGACCCGGAGCATGGTTGGGCGGCTCGTTATCAGGTGTTGCCGGGTAAGGAGAAGGTGGTCAATGAGCTGAAGGCTCTGGCGGAGAAAGCAGACACCATCTATCTGGCAACCGACTTGGACCGCGAAGGGGAAGCCATTGCCTGGCACCTGCGGGAACTGATCGGTGGCGATGATACTCGCTTCAAGCGTGTGGTCTTTAACGAGATCACCAAATCGGCCATTCAAGAGGCGTTTTCCGAGCCAGGTACCTTGAATCAGGATCGCGTCAATGCCCAGCAGGCGCGACGTTTTCTGGATCGGGTGGTGGGCTACATGGTCTCCCCCCTGTTGTGGAAGAAACTGGCTCGCGGACTCTCTGCTGGCCGAGTGCAATCGGTGGCGGTACGCCTCATCGTTGAGAAAGAGCGTGAGATCAAAGCCTTTGTCCCGGAAGAGTACTGGGATGTGCATGCGGATCTGTTGACTCAGGCCAAGCAGGCGCTGCGGATGGAAGTGGTGGGGTGCGATGGCAAGAGCTTTGCCCCCGTGATCCAGGCTCAGGCTGACGTGGCGTGTGCCGTGCTGCAACAGGCCCGCTATCAGGTGGTGAGTCGTGAAGATAAGCCGACCAGCAGCAAGCCTTCGGCTCCGTTTATCACCTCCACCTTGCAGCAGGCTGCCAGCACTCGCCTGGGCTTTGGTGTCAAGAAAACCATGATGATGGCCCAGCGTCTCTACGAAGCGGGTTATATCACCTACATGCGTACTGACTCGACCAACTTGAGTCAGGAGGCGGTCACGGCAGTTCGTGACTATATCGAAACTGAATATGGTGCCGGCTACCTGCCTGAGAGTGCCAACCTGTATGGTTCCAAGGCCAATGCCCAAGAGGCTCACGAGGCGATCCGTCCCTCGAATGTGCGTCTGAAGGCTGACAAGATTGAGGATATGGAGAGCGATGCGGTTCGCCTCTACGATCTGATCTGGCGGCAGTTTGTAGCCTGTCAGATGACACCCGCACAGTATGACTCCAGCACCCTGACAGTGCAGGCCGCCAACTATGAACTGAAGGCCAAGGGCCGCATCTTGCGTTTTGCCGGTTGGACCAAGGCGCTGCCACCCATGGGTAACAAGGGGGCGGACATTGAGTTACCGTCCGTCATCTCAGGTGAGGCGTTGGGGCTGGTGGCACTGGATCCCAAGCAACATTTCACCAAGCCGCCAGCACGCTTCACCGAAGCGGCTCTGGTCAAGGAGTTGGAAAAACGCGGCATTGGTCGTCCGTCAACCTATGCGGCTATCATCTCCACTATCCAGGAGCGTGGCTATGTGAAGGTGGAGAGCCGCCGCTTCTACGCCGAGAAGATGGGTGAGATTGTCACCGAGCGTCTGGTGGAGAGCTTCCGTGAGCTGTTGAGTTACGACTTCACAGCCCAGATGGAGGATTCTCTGGATTCTATCGCTCAGGGTAAGCTGGATTGGAAACATAAGCTGGATGACTTCTATGCTGGTTTTCGTTCGACCTTGCACAAGGCTGAATCGGATGTCAGCGCCGGCGGGATGCGCAGCAACCAGATGGTGCTGACCGAGATCGACTGCCCGGATTGTAATCGCCAGATGGGCATCCGCACTGCCACCACAGGGGTGTTCTTGGGGTGCTCCGGTTATGCCTTGCCTCCCAAGGAGCGCTGCAAGAAGACCATCAACCTGGTGCCAGGGGATGAGTTTATCGCTGCTGATTCCGATGAGGCTGAAGTCAACGCCCTGCGCGCCATGCGTCGTTGCCCCAAGTGTGGTACCGCCATGGACTCTTATCTCATCGATGAGAAGCGTAAACTGCACGTGTGCGGCAATAATCCGGATTGCGATGGTTATGTCATTGAGCCGGGGCAATTCCGTCTCAAGGGCTACGAAGGCCCGGTGATCGACTGCGAGCGCTGTGGTGCGCAAATGCAGTTGAAAACGGGGCGTTTTGGTAAGTTCATGGCCTGTACCGGCGAGGGGTGTAAAAACACCCGCAAGATCTTGAAGAACGGTGATATCGCGCCGCCGAAGGAAGATCCGGTACCTCTGCCTGAGCTTAAGTGCAGCCAATCGGATGCTCACTTTGTGCTGCGTGATGGGGCCGCAGGCCTCTTCTTGGCAGCCAGTACCTTCCCTAAGTCTCGGGAAACCCGTGCGCCCCTGGTCTCTGAACTGGAGCGTTTCAAGGAGCGTCTGGCGCCCAAGCATCGTTATCTGGCCGAGGCGCCGGCAGCCGATCCGGAAGGCAACCCCGCCATAGTGCGCTTTAGTCGCAAGACCAAGGAGCAGTATGTGATGACCGAGGTCAATGGCAAGGCTACCGGCTGGACCGCCTACTACTCCGAAGGGGGCCGTTGGGTGGTGATGGAGAGCAAAGCCGCAGCCAAGAAGAGCAGCTAAACCAGCAGAAGGCCACTCAGGTGGCCTTCTTGCTTTAGCTGTGAGTAGGGCGTCCGGCAGGCTAATTGCTAAGCAATTGAATCGATAGTGATAAAAATTGTTTTGACCTGACCGTATCTCTACGTATAATTCGCCCGTCTTTCAGCAAGACAGCATCTACAAGCGGGAATAGCTCAGTTGGTAGAGCACGACCTTGCCAAGGTCGGGGTCGCGAGTTCGAGTCTCGTTTCCCGCTCCAAGTTGCACTGCAAGTTGCCTCATCTAAGGCGCGTTAACAAAGCGGTTATGTAGCGGATTGCAAATCCGCCTAGTCCGGTTCGACTCCGGAACGCGCCTCCATCTTCTCTATGCAAATTCAAACCAGCACCACGACGTCAATTCTGCCACTAAGCACACAGTGCTATCATGGCGGTGAACATGACACTTTTGTGATCTGGCGCACCTTGGATTGACGCCCTCAACGCTGTGTAGTAAATGTACTTCTACGGTGAGATAGCTGCATTTTTTGCATGCTATGTTATGCGATAGGAGGGGTTCTTTTGACTACTCGCTTCGGTCTGCTACATCTGTTTTTGCGGCGTCTCTATGCCTGGAGTGTCGGCATCCTTGCCTTTCCCTTGGTCTGCTGGGTTGCCCCCTGGCGTACCCGTCTTTATAGCCACCTGTTTCGGGTCTGGTTCAAGACCAGTCGCGAGCCCGTCTGGTTGACCCGCGCCTCCCGATATTCCGATTTTATTGTTTGATGGCGTCGTTTGGCTTGGGCTTAGATGCATTTTACCGGTTTAGGCAGGCCGGCTATCTTGGTGGCCTGTTTGGCGGGGCCCTTGGGGAACAGCTTGTAAAGATAACGACTGCTCCCTTTCTCCGGCCCGTACTTCTGCTCCATGGCCTTCACCAAGGCGCGAATGGCCGGTGAGGTGCGGTACTCGGTGTAAAAATCCCGGACAAACCAGACCACTTCCCAATGGGCTGGGGTCATGGGGATCATCTCTTGGGCGGCAATGGCTTCAGCCACACTTTCACTCCACTCATCTAGATGTTTCAGATAGCCATGGGCATCTGTTTCGATGAGCTTATCAGCAACTTGCAACATATCTGACCTCGTTTGTAGCGGGCTATTCTACCACTGCTTAGTCGCGGGTCGAGAGCCGCATTGGCTCTAACAGCCAGGTAAGACGCAGTAACTCATTAGCCTGTTCGGCGATGAGCTGCAGCTCTTGCTGGATAAGCCAATCCGGTTGGATCTCGCTGCTGGCAATGTTAGCTGCGCTTGGCTCCTTAAGTGGTATGGTGCTGATCTCTACTTTTTCGCCGCTGAGCATGACGGCCGTGGCTTCCAGCACCGCCTCGATCTGGGTAATGAGCCCTTGCTGCTCGGGGCTCAGGTAACCGCTCAGTCGGCTTTTATGGGCCCCCAGAGTTGAGATATAGGAGATGATGCTGTGGCTGCGATGGGTCAGACTGGCACACAGCCTCAAGAAACGGCGCTTGCTCTTGGGCTCTAATAGCATGTTCTGCCAGGCTTGGGCCAGGGCGCTATCGGCTAGGTGGGCCTGACGGCGGGCAACCCGATAGAGCAGTTCGTCATCGGCGTGTTGCTGAATGCTGTGGATGATGGTTTGTAGATAGCGGCTATTTTGGCGTAGCGACTGGGCCAGCAGGGCCGGGATGCGGCGATATTGCCAGTCAGGCCAGATCCACATGACGGCGGCAAAGGCGATGAGGGCGCCGATGAGGGTATCCAGCAGGCGCGGGAGCATCAAGGCGTTACTCTGCACACCCAACAGGCCAAAGGCGGTGAGCGCGTAGAGGGTGATAAAGGTGACGGCGGCGCTGTAGTTGTTTTTCAGCTGCGAGAAGAACAGCACGGCAGCCAGGGCCATGCCGATGAGTTGGCCTGTGATAGTGGGGTTAAGCCACAGCAGGGGTATGCCCAGCACTATCCCCAGCAGGGTACCGGCGATCCGCTCCACGACACGTCGTCGCGTGGCGGTGTAACTCGATTGGCAGACAAAGAGACAAGTAAGCAACACCCAAAATCCCTGCTGGATGTGAAACAGTTGCAATAGCCCATAGGCCGTGACCAGGCAGAGGGCCATCCGTATGCCGTGGCGAAAGAGGGGCGAGGTGGAACTGATCTGCTGGCTCACATCGCTCAAGGCAGCATGTGGGGGGCGCGTCAATTGCCGGCTCTCCAGGGTCGCAATGGGCTGGTCGAAGTGACCCGTCAGGGGGCTGGCTTGTTGCAGCAGGGCCAGGATGGCGTTCAGGTTTTGCTGCAAGAAATCCAATGAGGTGCGCAAGGGGCCAGAGAAATGGTGCTGTAGATGGGTATACGCCAGTTGATCCTGCAAGGCGCTCATGACCCAGTTCAGTCCCTTACCCGGGATAAAATGGTGATGCATGCGGATGGCGCTGCCCAGCTGTTCACAGCTTAAACCCAGCTGCTCCAGTACTTCACGAAAGCCATCCAGTATCTCGTTACGCTGGATGTCCTGTTGTAGTTTGTCATAGAGATAGTGGCTGGAGACGATGCGCTCATGGATCTCCTGTGCCAACAGATAGAGTTGCAGCAGGCGTTCCAGGTGAGGATCCCAGCCTGCGCTCAGACGGCCACTGAGCATCTCTTTGCTCAGTTGCATAGTGTGGGTGCAGTTGATGTTCAAGATGGCCAGGTTGTGGCGGATCTGGTTCATATTCTCGCGAGTGACCGGGAAGAAACGAGATTTTTCGTGGCAATAACGGCCTAGGGAGAAAAAGAGCTGGGCCAGCTGTTCATGCACCGCCTTATGCGGTAGTAACTTGAGCCAGACGAGGGAGACCAGGCCATACCAGAGGGCGCCGATGCACAACCAGAGCGGTTGATGCCATAGATTCGGGGCGTGTGCCGCCCCCAGCATGGAGTAGATGGCAACCAGTAGTGAGCCAAAGCTGATGGTGGCATAGCGAGGCCCCAAAGCGCCAAGCATGATAAAGCCCAGGGTTGAGCAAAATAGCCCCAAGGCAAAGAGCCAAGGGTAGGGGTAGAGCAGCTGCACTGAGGTGGTGGCGATGACAAAACAGAGCAGGGTCACGGCCAAGTTTTTCATGCGTCCAGGGACGCTATCATCGGGTTCACCAATGGCGCCGGCGACGACCCCGAGGGAGAGGATGACCGACTCATGGCTCATGCCAAAGAAGAGACCGGGTAGCAGGGTGCCGATAATGGCCACCATCACCTTACCGGCGAAGAAAAAATGGCTATCACTGATGAGGCGGCGCAACAAGAAAGAAAATGACTCAGACATGATAAGTATGGGTTGGCTGGGTATGCCTCATCATACCTAAAAAATAAAACAATACAGAAGATAAGGAAAAGGGCGGAACAATTCCGCCCTTATGCTGCCGTGGTGCTCGAGATTAGTTGCGGTTGCCACCCAGCAAGTTGAGCAGGCTGACGAAGATATTGAAGATGGAGACAAACAACGACACTGTGGCCGAGATGTAGTTGGTTTCGCCACCGTGGATGATGGCGCTGGTCTGCCAGAGGATGGCGCCGCTGGAGAAGAGAATAAATAGGCCGCTCAATGCGAGATGCAGAGCCGGGATCTGTAAGAACAGGCTGGCGACCATCACCACCAGGATCACCACAAAACCGGCGGTCAGCATGCCCCCGAGAAAGGACATATCTTTGCGACTGATGAGCACATATGCCGACAGGGCAAAGAAGGTGATGGCGGTACCGCCCAAGGCCAGCATCACAGTTTCGATCCCTTGGCCTTTAATGACCATATTCAGGATGGGGCCCAGGGTGTAACCGACGAATCCGGTGAAGGCAAAGGCAAACAACAGTCCCAGTGCCGAATTGCGATTGCGTTCGGTCAGAAACATCAAGCCGTAAAAGCCTACCAGTGTGATGATGAGCCCAGGTGCCGGTAGCGCCAAAGCGGCACTGATCCCGGCCGTGATGCTGGCAAACATCAGAGTCAGGGCCAGCAGCAGGTAGGTATTGCGCAACACCTTGTCGGTGCTATGGGAGAGAGCTTTGCCAGAGACCAATATGTCAGAAGTTTGCATCTAGGGATTCCATCAGGTAACAAGTTGGAGCTCCACTGTGGCTCGGAATGGGGCTTTTTTCAACATTAGTTCACCATTTGTGCGGCTGGCGATTAAAGCGTGAGCAGTTAATTTATCCAGCTGGATTAAGTGTTTACAAGCTCTTTGGCCTTTAGTAATATCTCGGCCGTTCGGAGGGGTGGCAGAGCGGCTTAATGCAACGGTCTTGAAAACCGTCGATGGGTGACCATCCGTGGGTTCAAATCCCACCTCCTCCGCCAGTTACTGCAAAAGAGCGAGACCTAGGTCTCGCTCTTTTGCTATGGTCCGCCAGGCAATTGGGTATGACGAATCCAGATGACTGTTGTTACTGCATACCGGGGATTTTCTCTGGTATTTCTTCATGATGATTTTGTGGTGTTGAACAAGTCGCCCGGCCTCGGCATGCACGATGAGGAGGGGATCTCCGGCTTGGTTTCCGAAGCTCGAGCCCAATTGGGCATGATGCTCTATCCAGTCCATCGTCTGGATAAGGTCACCTCGGGGCTGCTGCTGTTGGCTCGCAATGTGGAAGCCAATCGCGCGCTCAGTCAAGCGTTTGCCGAACGCCAAGTGAGCAAGGTCTATCTGGCGCTTAGCCAGCACAAGCCCAAGAAGAAGCAGGGCTGGATCAAGGGTGACATGGAGCGTGGACGCCGAGGCGGTTGGTTGCTCAGCCGCCAGCAGGAAAACCCCGCCATTACCTGGTTTGACAGTGTGGGTCTGGGGGAGGGGCTGCGGCTGTTTCGTGTGTTACCCAAAACAGGAAAAACCCATCAAATCCGCGTGGCACTCAAAAGCCTGGGTTCGCCCATTCTGGGCGATGAAGTCTATGGTGCTGGCCGGGCCGACCGAGTTTATCTGCATGCCCTGCAGTTGACGTTTACCCTGCAGGGTCAGAGTTGGACCTTTACTCGCTTGCCCGAGCTGGGTGAGTGGTTTACGGATGCGCGTGTCCAAGCGGCGCTGAACGCTTGGGATGAGCTGGCCTCTTGATCGCTCTCTGTTATGTATAACCCCTGCCCCTTGTCATTGTATATCCCTATAAAATAGCGGATTCGCACCATTACGGTGCGTTACCGTGGTGCATCACGCTGGTGCGTTACTCGATTTACCCCCTCTCCACGCTAGTTAACGACGCAATAAGCACTGGCACACTCCTTGCTTGATAGTGATTTGTCGCGATTATTACATCTGTAAAAGCAGATTGTGGTTCGCTCATCCTCTCACGACACTCAAAACTAAGCAGGGAAGAAAACATGCAGAAAATAAAAACTCTCGCCATCGCCTCCTCCGCCATGTTGCTGTTACTGGCCGGGCAAAGTCATGCTGCGTCAGGGGATACCCTGGCACAAGTGAAGAAGAAGGGTGAATTGCAGTGCGGTGTCAGTGATGGCTTGCCTGGTTTTTCCAACCCCAATGCCAAGGGGGTCTGGGAGGGGATAGATGTGGATCTCTGCCATGCCCTGGCCGCGGGAATCTTCGGTGATGCCAGCAAGGTGAAATTTATTCCATTGAATGCCAAGGAGCGCTTCACCGCTCTGCAATCTGGCGAGGTGGATGTCTTGTCCCGTAACACCACCTGGACCCTGACTCGTGATGCCACTTTGGGTCTCACCTTTCCCGCCACCATCTATTACGATGGTCAGGGCTTCTTGGTAAACAAAACACTGGGTGTCAAGAGTGCCAAGGAGTTAGATGGCGCCTCTATCTGTATCCAGGCTGGTACCACGACTGAGCTCAATGTCTCTGATTACTTCAAAGCCAATGGCATGAAGTTTACCCCGGTCGTATTCGACACCTCGGATCAAACGGTCAAAGGGTTTGAGTCGGGTCGTTGTGATGTGCTGACCTCGGATCAATCCCAGCTCTATGCCCTGAAGATCAAGCTGGCCAAGCCGGATGCGGCTGTGGTGTTGCCGGAAGTTATCTCCAAGGAGCCGCTGGGCCCGGCCGTACGCCAGGGTGACGAGCAGTGGGGTACCTTGGTGAAATGGACGCTGTTTGCCATGGTCAATGCCGAAGAGCTTGGCGTGACCAGCAAGAATGTGGATGCCATGAAAGCCTCCAAGAACCCGGATGTGCGTCGTCTGCTGGGGCTCGAAGAGCCCAGTGGCAAGGTGCTGGGCATCCAAGCAGATTGGGGCTATCAGATCGTCAAGCAGGTGGGCAACTACGGTGAAGTGTTTGAACGTACCGTGGGTAAAGGCTCGGCGCTGGGGATCGATCGTGGCGTGAATGCCTTGTGGAACCAGGGTGGTTTCATGTACGCCCCTCCTATCCGCTAAGTCAAAGAGCCTGGCCGCTCCGGGCGGCCAGGCCCCTTCAAGTTTGTGCTGCATGCATAGCCGAATTAGTTAGGAAGTCATCATGGCTATTGGAACTTCTAGGTTTGACGCGACCATGGTAACCAGCCCTGTCCGCTGGTATTACAACAGCACGGTGCGCTCGTATTTTTTCCAACTGCTGGTGGCCCTCGCCGTCGCTGGCGGCTTGTTCTACATCATCAGCAATACCCTGCATAACATGCACACGCGAGGGATAGCCTCAGGGTTTGATTTTCTCTCTCATCGTGCCGGGTTTGGCATCATCCAGACGCTCATTCCCTACGATGAGTCCTACAGCTACGGTCGGACTTTTCTGGTCGGGTTGATGAATACCCTGCTGGTGTCAGGCATGGGAGTGATTCTGGCAACCGGACTTGGCTTTATGCTGGGCGTGGCTCGGCTCTCAAAAAATTGGCTTGTGTCACGGGTCGCCACCCTCTATGTGGAAGTTTTCCGCAACATTCCCCTGTTGCTGCAGATCTTCTTCTGGTACTTCGCGGTGCTGCGTACCTTGCCATCCCCCAGACAGAGTCTGAGTTGGGGTGAGGCGCTGTTTCTGAATATTCGTGGTCTCTATCTACCGGCTCCCGTGCTGAAGGAGGGGGCCGGCTATGTGCTCTTCTCCCTGCTGCTGGCTCTGCTAGCCTGTGGCTGGTTGCTGCGCCGGGCTCGGCAGCAACAGATGGCCACCGGGAAGCGCTGGCCGGTGGGCAAGATCGCCATTGCGTTGATCTTGGTGTTACCAGGTGTGACATTTTTGATGGCCGGTCAACCGATAGGGTTGGATATGCCGCAACTGAAGGGTTTCAATTTCAAGGGGGGAATGACCATCATCCCTGAGTTGGCGGCGCTGTTGATCGCGTTGACCATCTACACCGCCGCGTTCATTGCCGAGATTGTCCGTTCGGGCATCAATGCGGTGAATAAAGGACAGAGTGAGGCCGCCGATGCCTTGAGTCTGAATCGCGGGCAAACCCTGCGTCTGGTGGTGATACCGCAAGCCTTGCGCGTCATCATTCCGCCCTTGACCAGTCAGTATCTTAACCTCATCAAGAACTCCTCCTTGGCCACGGCGATAGGTTACCCAGATCTGGTCTCGGTGTTTATGGGCACCACACTTAATCAGACCGGGCAGGCCATAGAGGTGACCGCCATGACCATGGCGGTGTATCTCGTCATCAGCATTACGACCTCGTTCTTGATGAACAGCTATAACCGTAAAATGGCGTTGGTGGAGCGATAATTATGGCAGTTTATCCTGAACAACCAGCCCTCATGGCACCGAGCCATAGAGTCGGCGCATGGGCCTGGTGTCGTCGCAACCTCTTCTCCAGCCCTGGGAATACGGTGCTGACTTTTGGCTTGCTCTATCTGTTACTGCCTCCTCTGTGGCAGCTGTTGCAGTGGGCCTTTCTCCAGGCTGATTGGGTTGGGGCCGAGCGATCCGCGTGCGACTCGGAAGGCGCCTGCTGGGTATTTATCAATGTACGCTTTTCCCAGTTCATCTATGGTTTCTACCCGGATGCGGAGCGCTGGCGCGTGGATCTGATGTTTGCCCTGTGTGCCTTGCAGATGGCGGCCTTGATGGTCAAAGGCGTTCCGGGGAAAAAGTGGGTGGCACTGAGCTTCTTCGGCCTTTTCCCTTGGGTGGCATTATGGCTGTTGCGAGGGGGTCTGGGACTGAGTCCGGTCGACACGCACTATTGGGGTGGCTTGATGCTCACTCTGGTGCTGGCTCTGGTGGGGATAGTCGCCGCTCTGCCCATTGGCGTTTTCCTGGCACTGGGTCGTCGCTCCAGCATGCCGGTGATCAACAGTACCTGCGTGGTGTTTATCGAGTTTTGGCGAGCGGTGCCTCTCATCACAGTGCTATTTATGGCCTCTGTGATGCTACCGCTGTTTCTCTCTGCCCAGGTTGAGCTGGATAAACTGCTGCGTGCGCTTATTGGCATCATATTGTTTCAGTCTGCCTATATGGCGGAGGTGATCCGCGGCGGTTTGCAAGCCATCCCCAAGGGACAATATGAGGCGGCAGAGGCCTTGGGGCTCAGCTACTGGCGCGCCATGGGGCTGGTCATTCTGCCTCAGGCACTGAGGATCACTATTCCCTCCATCGTCAATACCTTCATCGCCCTGTTCAAGGATACCAGTCTGGTGACCATCATTGGGCTGTTTGACCTGCTCGCAGTGGGTAAGGCGGGGCTCTCTGATCCGAACTGGTTAGGTTTTTCAATTGAGGCATATGTCTTCATTGCCCTCATCTTCTGGATTTTCTGTTTTGGTATGTCGCGCTACTCCCAGCACCTGGAGAGACAGCTACATACCGGACACAAGCATTAAGGAACCAGGCATGAATAAACAACAGGAAGTCATGGTCGAGTTGTGCGACGTCAACAAGTGGTACGGTGAGTTTCATGTCTTGAAGAACGTCAATCTGCGCGTGACCAAGGGTGAGAAGATTGTTATTTGTGGGCCATCCGGATCGGGTAAGTCCACCATGATACGTTGTATCAATCGGCTGGAGGAGCATCAGCAAGGGGATATCATAGTCAAGGGCACTCCCTTGACTCACGACATCAAGAATGTCGAGCATGTGCGGCGTGATGTGGGCATGGTGTTTCAGCACTTCAATCTCTTCCCGCACCTGACAGTGTTAGAAAATTGCTGCCTGGCGCCGATTTGGGTTAAGAAGATCCCTCGTGCCGAGGCTGAGGCGACGGCCATGAAGTATCTGGAGCGGGTGAAGATCCCCGATCAAGCCTTGAAATATCCAGGCCAGCTCTCTGGTGGTCAGCAGCAACGGGTGGCCATTGCCAGAAGCCTGTGCATGAATCCGCAGATCATGCTATTTGACGAGCCAACGTCGGCCCTGGATCCCGAAATGGTGCGCGAGGTATTGGATGTCATGGTGGAGTTGGCGGGCGAGGGGATGACCATGCTCTGCGTGACCCACGAGATGGGGTTTGCCAAGCAGGTGGCCGATAGGGTCATCTTCATGGATCGAGGCCAGATAGTGGAAGAAAATACACCGGAGGAGTTCTTCAACCATCCGCAATCGGAGCGTAGCCAGCTCTTTTTAAGCCAGATCTTGCAGCACTGAATGCTGGCGGTAATAAACCAAACGGCGCCATGGATGCGCCGTTTGGTTTTGGGTTTTTGCGGTGGTGCGTCCAATGAGCTCTACTGGCCAGGCTCGGCGGCATCCGGCCCTTCAGACTTGAGCATATGGCCGAGCTTACCCGCCTTGGTGGCCAGATAAAATTCGTTATAGGGGTTTTTGCCTTCCTGTAGCGGAACGCGTTCGGCAACAGGGATCCCCATCTTCTCCATGGCAATGAGCTTGCGTGGATTATTGGTCATCAGCTTGAGTGCATGGACTCCCAGCAATTTCAGCATGTCGGCACAGATGGTGTAGTCGCGCATATCGGCGGCAAAGCCCAGGGCCACATTGGCATCGACCGTGTCGGCGCCCTGATCCTGTAGATGATAGGCATGGATCTTGTTGAGTAGGCCAATCCCGCGCCCTTCCTGACGGACATAGAGCAACACGCCGCGCTTCTCTTCGGCTATGCGTTGCATGGCGGCTTGTAGCTGGAAGCCACAGTCGCAACGCAGGCTAAATAGGGCATCACCGGTCAGACACTCAGAATGAATTCGGCCCAGCACTGGCTCGGGGGTGGAGATATCGCCCATCACCAAGGCGGCGTGATCTTTACCTGTAGCACTCTCTTTAAAGCCCACCAGAGTAAAAATGCCCCACGGGGTCGGAAGCTTGGAGGTGGCGACTAGGGAAACACTGCTCATTCATTTCCTCTTACGCGAGACTAAGCGCGAACTGCAGTGGTGGGTTTGTGACCACACCAAAATGAAAATATGAACCATGTCGCGATTTTCACCCGAATCTTTGCTCTTTGGCAACCCTTTAGCTAGTGAGCGGGCTGATGGGCCTCTCGCCGTTTGTCATTTATGTTCAGTAACATGGAGTTCGGCTATAATCAGCCGCCGTTAAATGTCACCACCATTGCGGCACTTTATCTTGTACAAACTGGAGGCGTTGATGCCGGAAAGACAAGCTCCTGTGATCACGGTTGATGGCCCAAGTGGCGCAGGGAAGGGAACCGTCTGTCAGCAGTTAGCCGAGCGGCTTGGTTGGCACTTGCTGGATTCAGGCGCCATTTATCGGGTGCTGGCTCTGGCGGCGCAGCACCACAAGGTGACTGCCGATGATGAAGCCGCCATGGAGAGCTTGGCTTCCCATCTGGATGTAAGCTTCCGCACTAGCCAGGACGGGGTGCTTATCGTGCTGGAGGGGGAGGAGGTCTCTGCGACCATTCGCACCGAGCAGATGGGCAATGAAGCCAGCAAGGTGGCCGCCTTGCCTCGGGTGCGTGAGGCCCTGTTACGTCGTCAACGGGCTTTTCGCGAGGCTCCGGGGCTCATCGCCGATGGTCGGGACATGGGAACCGTGGTGTTTCCTGATGCGGATGTGAAAATTTTTCTGGATGCCAGCGCCGAAGAGCGGGCTCACCGCCGGGCTAAACAGTTGCAGGCAAAGGGGTTTGATGTTAATTTTGATCACCTTTTGCTCGAGATCCGCGAACGAGATGACCGCGATCGCAACCGTCCAGTTGCCCCGCTACGTCCGGCTGAGGATGCGTTAGTCGTTGATTCGACTACACTGAGCATCGATGAGGTCCTGGAGTTGATCCTGGACCATATCGGAAACCAATTAGTGTCACAGGCGTAAGTCAGTGATAACCATCAAAGGGGTACGGGAAATCCTGAACCCTGTTGATAATAAATTGATATCACAGGCATGAGCCTGTGATGCAATACGTCTGTACCAAGGATGGCATAGGCGAATTTGAACAACCCCGCTCTGGCCGGATTGCCGGGTGGATGTTATTTACTCTCAAGTTATCAAACACATGACTGAATCTTTTGCTCAACTCTTTGAAGAGTCTCTGAAACAACTCGAAACCCGTCCTGGTGCCATTGTTAAGGGTACTGTCGTTTCCATCGCCAACGGCTTCGTGCTGGTTGACGCTGGTCTGAAGTCCGAGTCCGCTATCCCGGTTGAACAGTTCAAGAACGCCGCAGGCGAGCTGGAAATCAACGTTGGCGATACCGTTGATGTAGCTCTGGACTCCGTAGAAGACGGTTTCGGTGAGACTCAGCTGTCCCGTGAGAAGGCTAAGCGTCACGAAGCTTGGCTGCAACTGGAAAAGGCCTACGAAGAGCAGGCCACCGTTATTGGTCTGATCAACGGCAAGGTAAAGGGTGGCTTCACTGTCGAAGTGAACACCATTCGCGCCTTCCTGCCGGGTTCTCTGGTCGATGTGCGTCCGGTGCGTGATACCGCTCACCTGGAAGGCAAAGAGCTTGAGTTCAAAGTTATCAAGCTGGATCAGAAGCGCAACAACGTTGTCGTTTCTCGTCGTGCTGTGATCGAAACCGAGAACACCTCTGAGCGTGACAGCCTGTTGGCCAACCTGCAAGAAGGCCAAGAAGTTAAGGGTATCGTTAAGAACCTGACCGACTACGGTGCATTCGTAGACCTGGGTGGTGTTGACGGCCTGCTGCACATCACCGACATGGCTTGGAAGCGCGTTAAGCATCCTTCCGAGATCGTCAATGTTGGCGACGAAATCGCAGTTAAGGTTCTGAAGTTCGACCGCGAGCGTACTCGTGTGTCTCTGGGCCTGAAGCAACTGGGTGAAGATCCGTGGGTTGCTATCGCCAAGCGTTACCCAGAAGGCGCGCGCCTGACCGGTCGCGTGACCAACCTGACCGACTACGGCTGCTTCGTTGAAATCGAAGAAGGTGTTGAAGGCCTGGTACACGTCTCTGAAATGGATTGGACCAACAAGAACATTCACCCATCTAAGGTTGTGAACGTTGGTGACACTGTTGAAGTGATGGTGCTGGATATCGACGAAGAACGTCGTCGTATCTCCCTGGGTCTGAAGCAGTGCAAGTCTAACCCATGGCAGCTGTTCGCTGAAACTCATGCCAAGGGTGACCGCGTCTCCGGTAAGATCAAGTCTATCACTGACTTCGGTATCTTCATCGGCCTGGATGGTGGCATCGACGGTCTGGTTCACCTCTCCGACATCTCTTGGAACGTATCTGGTGAAGATGCGGTTCGTGAGTTCAAGAAGGGTGACGAAATCTCCGCCGTGGTTCTGCAAGTGGATCCAGAGCGTGAGCGCATCTCCCTGGGCGTGAAGCAGATCGAAGAAGATCCTTTCAATAAGTACCTGTCTGACAACAAGAAAGGTGCTATCGTTAAGGGTAATGTGACTGCCGTTGACGCCAAGGGCGCTACCATTGACCTGGGTGATGGCGTAGAGGGCTACATTCGTGCCTCTGATGCCTCTCGTGACCGTATTGAAGACGCCTCTCTGGTGATGTCAGTCGGTGATGAAGTTGAAGCCAAGTTCATGGGTGTTGACCGTAAGAACCGCACCGTTAGCCTCTCTGTCCGTGCCAAGGACGAAGCTGACGAGAAGGCTGTTATGGAAAACCTGAACCAACAAGAAGAAGTTGGTTTCAGCAGTGCCATGGCTGAAGCGTTCAAGGCTGCTAAGGGCGAGTAATCCTCCCTTACGTAGTTTAAGAAGGGCGGTCTTGACCGCCCTTTTTTATCTGTTTGAATTGGCTTTTATCTCTGCAGGAGTAGCAATTATGACCAAATCAGATCTTATCGAACGCCTCTGTGCCAAATATCAGCACCTTTCCCCCAAGGAGGTCGAAGCGGCCATCCGTGATATTCTGGAGCAGATGGCCGATACACTGCAGAGCGGGGATCGGATCGAAATCCGTGGATTTGGCAGTTTCTCCTTGCACTATCGGGCACCACGAGTGGGGCGTAATCCTAAGACGGGCGAGAAAGTTGAATTACTGGGCAAGTCTGTTCCTCACTTCAAGCCAGGTAAAGAGTTGCGTGAACGGGTAAACGGCTGAGTGTCAGCTGCTGCTTTGGTCATGGTGACGGTAAAGGTAAAAGATGAGGAGTCCCTGTGCGCACTGTATTAGCCCTGATAGTGTTAACTGTCGTGGTGGCGTTGGCGTTAACCCTGGGGGCGGAAAATCAGCAATTTATTCGTCTGAATTATCTGTTGGCTCAGGATGAATTCCGACTCTCCACTCTGCTGGTCATGTTGTTTGCCGCTGGTTTTGCCTGTGCGGCCCTGCTTTTTGGCTTACTGCTATTGCGTGCTCGCTTGAGCCTGCGCGGTCTGCGTAAGCAACTGGCGGTTATTTCTGCTTCGTCTGCTCTATCCGAGAAGGATGCGAGCCGTTAATGCTCGAACTTCTCTTTCTGCTGTTGCCCATTGCCGCAGCCTATGGCTGGTACATGGGACGGCGAGGTGTCAGGCTCGATAGCCAGCACTCCAGCCATAGACTCTCTCGCAACTATGTTGCCGGGATCAACTTCTTACTTTCGGAACAACCGGATAAAGCGGTCGATCTCTTCATCGAGCTGTTGCAAGTAGATGATGAGACCCTGGAGACCCACTTAGCCCTTGGCAATCTATTCCGCCAACGTGGAGAAGTAGATAGGGCCATCCGCATTCATCAAAACTTGGTGGCGCGTCCCAGCCTGACTTATGAGCAGCGTAATCTAGCCATGCTCGAGTTGGCTCGAGACTTTATCGCCGCTGGTTTGCTCGATCGTGCCGAACAGAGCCTGCTGGATCTGCGCAAAGATGAAGAGTATGAGGAGCAAGCGGCTCAGTTGCTGATCGACATTTATCAACAGATGCGGGAATGGCCCAAGGCCATCGACGTGGCTGAGCAACACAAGAAACGGCTCGGGGCGCGAGTGATCCCGGCACTAGCCAATTTTTATTGTGAGCAGGCGGAAGTGGATGTGGCCGATGGCCAACCACGCAAAGCTCAGGCTAGGTTAAAGAAAGCGCTGGATATTGATGAGCATTCGGTACGGGCTAGTTTGCGCTTAGCTGAATTGTATCTGAGTGATGGCCAATCTAGAGCGGCGATTGCGCTACTCAAAGCGGTGGGGGCGCAGGACGCTGACCTCATCTGTGATGCTCTGCCTTTGTTGAAGCGTTGCTTCAGTGAGGCGGAAGAGAGTGATTATGCCGAGATTTTGAACCTATGGCTGGAGCAGTCCTCCTCGGCGGCTGTGGTGCTGGAGCTCGCCAGGATCACGGAGCGTACTGTTGGGCCTGAAGTGGCTGAGCAGTTGGTGCTCAAGGCATTGAAGCGCCATCCGACGATGAAGGTCTTTCTTCGTCTGATGGATTATCAAATGAGAGAGATCGATAATCCGCAGGGCAAAGAGAGTATTGGCTTGCTCAAGCGCCTGGTTGAGGAGCAGATCAAGTCCAAACCTAGTCATCGCTGTCGGCATTGTGGTTTTTCTTCACGCGTTATTTTTTGGCAGTGCCCCTCTTGTAAGCAGTGGGCAAGTATCAAACCCATCCGTGACCTGGATGGGGATTAGTTTGGAGTAAACATGCAGGAACCTAGAGTCATTGTTGCCTTGGATTATGCAAAAGAAGCAGATGCCTTGGCCTTTGTGGATCGCATCAATCCGCAGTTGTGTCGTCTGAAAGTGGGTAAGGAGATGTTTACCCTGTTCGGTCCGCAGTTTGTTCGCGCCCTGGTGGCTCGCGGCTTTGATATTTTTCTGGATCTCAAGTTTCATGATATTCCCAATACTGTGGCTAAGGCTGTGGCTGCCAGTGCGGAGTTGGGTGTCTGGATGGTTAACGTCCACGCCAGTGGGGGTCAGCGTATGATGGACGCGGCGCGCCAGGCTTTAGTGCCTTATGGCCAGTCGGCACCACAACTTATTGCCGTAACTGTCTTGACCAGTATGGAGCCTGACGAGCTACGCCAGTTGGGTATCTCCTGCTCACTGCAGGAGCAGGTACTGCGTCTGGCGACACTGACGCGAGACTCAGGGCTTGATGGTGTGGTCTGCTCCGCTCAAGAGGCTCAGTTACTAAAACAGCAGTTGGGTGCCGAGTTCAAACTGGTGACTCCAGGGATCCGTCCGGCGGGTAGTGAACTGGGTGATCAACGCCGTGTGCTCACGCCTGCCGAAGCCTGTGCGCAGGGGGCGGACTATCTGGTGATCGGTCGGCCCATCACGCAATCGCCAGACCCGGCCGCTGCGCTGCTGGCTATAAACCAATCACTGCCTATCTGCTAAAACTAGTCTGCCCAGCTCGACCATGTTCGGTTGGGTAGACTGCTGCTTTCTCTCTTATCTTGTATTTGCGCTTGTTTCTGCTTTTATTGGCAATCCATTTTCTATCCCACCTAATTTCCAATTGTCTCTCGTACTGGTCATTAGGCTGAATATATTGTGATTCAACTCAAATTTTGGATTTCGATAAGATTTTCGGTGAGCGCTGAAAGCGTTACCTGAATGAAGCCCACTGTTAATCGCTAATAGTGATGGAGTTGGCTTTTTATCTGTATTTTTAAGTTTTTGTCGAATATCTAATGCCAAAATCAGTCTGCTAATGCTTTAGGTGGGGGACGGGGATGTGGCCTTAAAAAAGTATTAGCAATTAAGTATTAGGTTTAATTTACTTCTTTTTCGTATCATTTTTGCAACATTCGTATCTTATTGTATTTATTGGTTATTAATGGTTGCCCCCCCCCTGCTATGTCGTGAGAAACCATTTTCAAGCTTTGAGTATTAATAATCTGATACTGCTTTTTTAATGTTATTGGCAATTTAATCAACTGGCTGTAAATACAGCTATTTTTCACTGTTTTAATTTGTGAAGTCAGCACGGCTTTTCTTATATAAAAACCCTATTCTTCCCGGCAACTGGCCAACTTGCTTTACCCGCTCCACTTGTTTCATCAGTGAGAGCGGTCCATATGCTAGGTTCAGCCAGTCGCTTAGTTGCCAAGTGTCGAGATGCATAGTCGACCTGTCTGTAACAAGAGCAGGGAGCCTCAACTTCAGCAAGTAGTGAGAGTATTGAGAAAGAGAGCCCAGTGGCGCGAGGTATGACGTGCTGTCAGGGTGAAATCAATCAGGCTTACAGCTTGCCTCGGCCAGAACGCTGGTTTTAGTAGAAGAGCTGCTGTCTTTGAATTCAATAAAGGGAATATTTATGAACAAGTGGTTATTGACTGCCGGTCTTATCGGCACAGCAAGCCAAGCAATAGCGGCGGTAGACACTGTTGCGCCAACAGTGAGCAGAACACCGGCTCCTGGCACCTACTCTGTGGCTCAGAGTGTCAAACTGGCCATCAAAGACAATACTGATGCCAAACCCAATCTCTACTACACCACTGATGGTAGCTTGCCTGGCGTTCACTCTAAGCTCTACCGTGGCGAAGTGATCAACGTAACAGACTCTAATTCCAATACTGCTGATTACGACCTGAAGATCCGCACACTGGCCATGGATATCAATGGCAACATGGCACGCAACAACTTCTTCTATCGTGTCAATAGTACCGATAAAGTTGCGCCAAAAGTATTTGCTACGCCTGTCGCGGGTACCTACACCTCAGCCCAGAAAGTGGTGTTGAAGGTTACCGATGATAAGGACAAGGCTCCCAAGATTTATTACACCCTGGATGGCAAGACTCCGACCACTAAATCTGTTGTCTATGTGCCTGGTCAAGTGCTGAATGCGGTCGATAAGTTCGCAGGAACAGAGTTCGATCTGCGTGTTCGTACTCTGGCAGTCGATGCGGCAGGTAACCAAGCCTTCCGTAACTTTGGTTATGTTATCAACGCTACGACTACCGATGTCACTGCGCCTGAAGTGGCCGTATCTCCGCTGCCTGGCAAGTTCACCGCTAAGCAGAGTGTGACCCTGCAGGTTTCCGATAGCCAGGATAAGGCGCCTAAGCTCTATTACACCCTGGATGGCTCTGCCGCCAGCAGCTCTTCTACTCTCTACACTGGCCCCATCAGCGTTGCTGAAACCACAGTGATCAACACCTATGCGGTTGATGCCTCTGGTAACAAGGTGACCGGTAAGTACAGCTATGAGATCGGTAGTGAAACCGGCGTGGGTGATGGTTACCTGCTGGATCAATATGTTTCTCCTGGCATTGCCATCTATGTGAAATCCGGCTGGACCAAGACCAACCTGCACAGCTTCAGCGTGCTGCCTGCGGGCACTTCGGCCGATACCAAGTGGCCTGGTAATACCATGACCGATATCGGTAGTGGTTGGACGAGCGCCGTATTCACGGGTGCGACCACTGTCAATATGGTGTTTAACAATGGTGCCGGCACCCAGTACCCAACTGGTATGGGTAAAGAGATGCGCACCGAGTCTGGTTGTCTGGATATCGCCAGCAAGGCCTGGACTACTCTGGCCGATTGTGCCGCCCCGCTGCAGGCTTCTCTGACCTCCTCTGTGGCCAGTGGCAAGTTCAGCGATGAGCTGGAAGTGACCCTGAGCATTATGGGTGCCGATGCCAATGCTACCGGTTACCTGACTCTGGATGGTGTAGCACCGACTGCTTCTCATGGTCTGCTGTTCAAAAATGGCCAGAAACTTAAGCTGGGTAAGAACACTGCCGCGGGTAAAGAGATCAAGTTGTGGTTGAGTGCCGAAGGCAAAGAAGCAGCATATACCTACTCTAAGGTTGAAGCGTTGCCTGGCGTGAAAGTGCAGATCTATGCACCTAACTGGTCTACGGCCAATGCTCACTACTTCAATGTGACTCCGTCCACTGTTACTGCCTCTGCTTGGCCTGGCGTGGCAATGAAGCCTGATGACGCTAACAAGGGCTGGTATAGCTATACAGTTCCGAATGCCGAGTCCGCTTCTTTCTCGTTCAACATGAACGGCGATGCGACCAAGGCCAAGGATCTGGTGGCTTCCAAGGGCGGTTGTTACAGTGTGACTGCCGGTGCCGTACCGACTGAAACTGCATGTCCTATCCCTGTTGCAGCCGTTGCCGCATCAGTCAATAGCGGAAATTTTGACACTGAAAGTGTGAAAGTTGCTCTCTCTCTCTCTGGCAAGGATGTCGCTAGCGGTTGCTACACTACCGATGGCAAGGATCCAGCTGTCTCTTGCACCAATAGCTTCAAGAATGGTGATGTAGTTACCCTGGGTCAATCACTCAAGGTCGGTGAGGCTGTCACGCTGAAGCTGTATGCCAAGAACGACCTGGGTGTTGATAGCAAGAGTTATACCTATACCAAGATAGCTCCGCCGCCAGTGGGCGCCTTTACTTGGGATAACGCCACCGTCTACTTCGTGCTGACTGACCGTTTCCGTAATGGCGACACCACGAACGATCACAGCTATGGCCGTGAGTGTCCTAAGTCTGCCTATGATAAGGCAACGGGTAAGGTCAATACCGCGGGCTGTTACACCGGTTACGAGAAGCGTACTGGTAACTTCCGTGGTGGTGACTTGAAGGGCATGCTGGAGAAGCTCAACGCTGGCTACTTTAACGACCTGGGTGTGAATGCCATCTGGTTGTCCGTACCGCTTGAGCAGACTCATGGCTTCGTGGGTGGCAAGAACTTCAAGCACTATCCGTACCATGGTTATTACATCCTCGACTTCACTTCAGTCGATGCCAATATCGGCGACAAGGCTCTGATGAAGGAGTTCATCGATACCGCGCACCAGAAGGGTATCCGGGTCATTTTCGACGTGGTAATGAACCATGTAGCCTATGACACCATGAGTGATGCCGACGAGTATGGTTTTGCCGGGCTGAAGGCTGGTTGGGAAAGCTACTACTACACCAACAATGCATCCTCTATCCACTACGAAACGTACGCTAACCATCTGAACTATGCCGATAGCAACTGGGGCAAGTGGTGGGGCAGTGACTGGGTTCGTTCCAAGGCCTACGGTACTTGCACTGGTGGCACGGAAGAGACTCGTTGCCTGGATGACCTGCCGGATCTGAAGCTGGAAAGCAGCTCTGAAGTGGGTTTACCACCGGTTCTGATCACCAAGTGGACTCGTGAAGGTCGTTTGGCTGCAGAGCAGGCCTCTTTGGATGCCTTCTTCCAGAAGACTGGCCTGAAACGTACCGTGGCTAACTACACCATCAAGTGGTTGACCGACTGGGTGCGTGAGTATGGTGTGGATGGTTTCCGTTGCGATACCGCCAAGCATGTACCGTTGAACGTCTGGGCTGAGTTGAAGCGTCAATCCAATGCTGCACTGAAAGAGTGGCAGGCTAAACCGGGTGTGATTAAGCCGGATAACCAAGACCTGAACTTCTGGATGACAGCCGAAGTGTGGGGTCATGGTGTGGGTCGCAGCGCTTACTTCGACAACGGCTTTGACAACATCATCAACTTCTCCTTCCAGAAGAGTGGTGTCAACATTGCCGGCGCCGAGTCAGTGTTCAGCAGCTACGATACTGCAGTTAACTCGGATCCGACCTTCAACGTGCTGAACTATATCTCCAGCCATGATACAGCTCAGTATAACCGCGGAGATCTTATCAACGGTGGCACCATGTTGCTGTTGACTCCGGGTGTTGCCCAGATCTTCTACGGTGATGAAACGGCCCGTCCGGTTGATACCACCTTCGTTGAGTGGAATGAGCACCACCGCAGCATGATGAACTGGTGTGACGGTACTCTGGGTTCAGATCTGTCACCTTGCGTAGACAAGACAGTCCTGGCTCACTGGCAGAAACTGGGTCAGTTCCGTAACAATCACGCAGCAATTGGTGCGGGTCACCACAGCAAGATTGCCGATACTCCGTACACCTTCTCTCGTGTCCGTGGTAGCGACCAGGTAGTAGTTGCCTTCGCCAGCGGTCAGCAATCTATCAGCGTAGGCTCCATCTTCGCTGACGGTACTGCGGTAGTGGATGCCTACACTGGCACCAAGGCCACTGTGACTGGCGGCAAGGTGAGTGTGAACGCCGGTGGTGTGGTTCTGCTCGAAAAACAGTAATCCCTAAGTCGTAAACAGCGTCGGCACCGAAATCGGTGCCGACCCTCCAAACCCGATTTCAGCTCAATCAGCACTGTTGCACTCCTCCCGCCTGGTATTACCAAGCATGAATGGATGCAATCTGAGGAGATATGATGAACAAATGGATAATGACCGCAGGGGTTCTGGGACTGGTTTCTCAAGCCTATGCCGCAACGGATGACACAGTACCAGTAGTCAAGGCCAGCGTGCCAACAGGTACCTACACCGCAGTACAAAACATTCTGCTTTCAGTTACAGATAACCTGGATTCAGCCCCGGTTGTCTACTACACCACCAATGGCAAGATGCCGACTACCGCCTCCAGCAAGTACAGTGGCCAAGCTATCCAAGCTAAGGATACAGCCACGGGTAGCGCCATCGATCTGCAAGTTCGCACTCTGGCCGTCGACAATGCGGGTAACTGGGGTCGTTACGACTTCAAATACCGCATCGATCCTAGCCGCGACTTGGTCAAGCCAGTGGTCACCCCGAGCAAGGCGGCGGGCACTTACAGTGGCGAGCAGAGCATCACTCTGGCCGTTACCGATAACGCCGATAAGGCTCCCAAGCTTTACTACACCATCAATGGCTCCACACCTGCCGCGACGGCCGCCAATCTCTACAAGGCCGGTACTGTGATTGCGGTCAAGGCCAATATGCGCCTGCGCACTCTGGCGGTGGATGCGAGCAACAACAAAGCCACTAATAGCTTTGACTATGTGATCACCGCAGGTGATACGGTGGCGCCCACTGCCGGTACATCCCCATCGGCGGGTACTTATGAAACGGCACAACAGGTGACCTTGAATGTTACCGATGCGGTAGACAAGGCTCCTAAGCTCTATTACACCCTGGATGGCACCGCGCCACAGGCCGTGGCTGCTGCTCTGTACAAAGCTGGAACTGTACTGCCTATCAGTGCTACCACTCTGGTTCGCACCTTGAGTGTGGATGCTTCTGGCAACCAGCGCACCCAAGAGTTCAAGTTCACTATCAGCAGTGATATCCAGGCGCCCGCTGTAACGGCCAGCCCAGAGGCCGGTGCCTATACCAGCACCCAGACGGTCAAGCTCTCCATCACAGATAACAAGGATACCGCGCCTTTCCTTTACTACACCACTGATGGCACGGCGCCTCAGGAAGTAGCGGGCCAGCTCTACAAGAGCGGTACCCCGATCGCCGTTAGCGATCTGGGTAAAGATGTGGATATGACCATCAAGACTCTGGCGGTAGATGCCAGCGGTAACAAGGCCAGCAACAGCTTCAGCTACTCTATCGGTGCCCAGAAGGAGAGCTACTACAAGACTAACCCGAATAACCAGAAGGGTAAGGTCAAGACCATTACCGTTGATGGCGCGCCTACTGACTGGACCGAAGATATGGTCATAGCCCAAGGCGTGGCCAACGATGATCCGCGGATCTTCCGTGGCTCCCATGAAGGCCCGGTTTATGATCTTTACAGTCTCTCTGCGGCTTGGGATGACACCAATCTCTATCTGATGTGGCAGTTCACTAACGTCACCGACGTGGTCGACCCGGGTCAAGGCTACCCCATCAGTGATAACGGCAAGCCTTACCAAGGCGATATCCCGCAATCCATTGCCTTTGACATCGATCCTGCTATCGGTGGTGATGGTACGGTTGCCGGTGGTAAAGGGGTGTGGGGTATGAAGCACCGCTTTGCGAACAAGGAAGTGGATCAGCTGATGCTCTTCTCCAGCAAGCCGGGTGTGGGTCAGCCTGCGCTGTTCAAGGTCAATCCAACCGCTGGCATGTTTGACTACGGTCCTGCTTATGTCACTAGCTTCAAGGTCGGTGGCATTGCGTTCAAGTACAGTGATGGTTTTGCTTTCACCAAGATGAACGGCATCAAGAAGAACGGTTACGAAGGCTATGTTCCGGCCGATCTGGCGGATATGACCAAGTTCACCGATCTGCTGGCCACCAGCCATAGCAAGAAGCAGGATACCGTCTACGAGATGAATATCCCGCTGGCGGCGTTGGGCCTTACTAAGGCACAACTTGAGTCTAATGGCATGGGCATCATGCTGCTGAGCACCTTCGGTGAGGATACTATCGGCTCACTGCCGAATGATCCGACCACCCTGGATGCCGCGACACTGCCTTATGCTCAGGATGCCTCCTCTTCTGCCGAGAAGAGTGATGGTGACAGCTTCACCAGCAAGTTTGCCCGTATCGGCAAGTAAGGAAATCAAGGTCGCCGGCTCTGTCGGCGGCCTTTTTTCAGCCACTTTGCCTCAACTTTTTGCCAACTAATGGCAGAAAAGTGAGTCAAGCTGGCCTAGCTCTCTTCAGGCATCAGCAGCACAGAGACGACATAGGGCGTCAGTGACAGTGGGACTATCGGAAGTTCCAGTCTATACGCGAAGTGAGGAGTGATGATGAATAAATGGATATTAACAGCCAGCGCATTAGGGCTGGTTTCTCAGGCGTATGCCGCCACCGATGACGCGGTTCCGGTGGTTAAGGCCAGTGTGCCGACAGGCACTTACAATGCGGTCCAGAGTATTCTGCTGTCCGTCACCGACAATCTCGATACCGCTCCTGTGATTTATTACACCACCAATGGCAAGATGCCGACGACCGCATCTACCAAGTACAGTGGTCAAACTATCCAAGCCAAGGATACGGCGGCAGGCAGTGCGATTGATCTGCAGGTTCGCACCCTGGCAGTCGATGCCTCAGGGAACTGGGGCCGTTATGACTTCAAATATCGCATCGATCCCAGCCGTGACCTGACCAAGCCGGTGGTCAAACCCAGCCTGGCAGCAGGCAAGTACAACGGTACGCAAAACATCACCCTGGCCGTGACAGACAATGCGGACAAAGCGCCCAAACTCTATTACACAGTAGATGGTACTACGCCCAAAGAAACCTCGGCCTATCTCTACAAGAGCGGTACTGTGCTGACGGCCCAAGAGCTGGGCAAGAGTATTGATCTGCGCATCCGTACCCTGGCCGTTGATGCCGCTGGCAACAAAATCTCTAACACCTTCGACTATCAGATAGACGCTGCCGATACGGTGGCCCCTGTGGCTAGCTCCACCCCGGCACCAGGCCAGTATACCGGGCAGCAAAGTGTGCAGCTGCTAGTCTCGGATGCGGTGGATCAGGCTCCTGCTCTCTATTACACCCTGGATGGTAGCCAGCCAACGACGGGCTCAAGCCGTTATGTGGCGGGCGCCAAGCTGGTTGTTGCCACGACTACGCTGGTGCGGACTTTGGCGGTGGACGCCTCAGGCAACCAACGTCAGCAAGAGTTCAAGTTCACCATTGGCAGCAGTGATACCGCCGCTCCTGTGGTGACGCCATCACCGGCCGCAGGCACCTACGACAAGACACAGAATGTCACCCTGGCCATCAAAGATGACAAGGATTCTGCGCCTAAGCTCTATTACACCATCGATGGTTCTCAACCGACTGTCGCCTCACCGCTCTATGTGTCTGGTACCGTGATTGCGGTAGCCGACAAGGGCGATGGCACTGATATGGTGATCCGTACCCTGGCGGTGGATGCCAGTGGTAATCAGGCTCAGGACGCCTTCTCCTATGTGATCAATACCGCGCCTATGGTGGTGGATCGTCTGGGTGCTGTCTATTCGGCCGCCAAGACCGTCTTCTCCATTTGGTCACCAGATAGTGGCAATGTGGCACTCAATCTGGATGGCAAGAGCTATCCCATGACCAAAGCAGCTGATTTCTCTGGCTATACCAACGTGTATCAAGTCACAGTGCCAGGAGACCAACTGCTCAAGAGCTATAACTTCAGTGTCAATGGCACCGAAGTGCGCGACCCCTACGGTAAGATGGTCAAGCCCAATACCAACCTCGATATCGTAATGGATACCAGCCGTACCGACCTGCCTGCTGGCTGGTCTGAGCGTCCGGTACTCAAGCAACGTGAAGATGCCATCATCTATGAAATTCACGTTCGTGATTTCACCATGAATGCCAACTCGGGTGTGCCTGCCAATAAGCGCGGCAAGTTTTTGGGTATGGTTGAGCCGGGTACCACCTACAGTAATGTGAAGACCGGGATCGATCACCTCAAGGAGTTGGGGGTCACCCATGTGCAGTTGCTGCCGGTTTATGACTTCGGCTCTTGCGCCGATGTGAACGATACCTCTTGCTACAACTGGGGTTATGATCCGATCAACTTCAGCGTACCGGAAGAGCGCTATTCACTGACGCCGTATGACTATGAAAACCGGGTTCGTGAATTCAAGATGATGGTGGATGAGTTCCACAAGGCGGGCATCCGCGTCATCATGGATGTGGTCTATAACCACACCTATGACAAGAGTGTGTTCAACGCCATCACCGGCAAGTACTACACCCCAACGGACTTGTCCGGTTGCAGCAACTCTATTGACGCGACCAATCCTATGGTCGGGCGCATGATTCAGGATTCGTTGGAGTACTGGATTGATGAGTACAACATCGATGGCTTCCGCTTCGACCTGGTCGGCATCTTCGACTATGCCGTAGTCGATGGTTGGGCTAAGTACCTGAATAACAAGTTCGCCGATCGCACCCTGTTGCTCTACGGTGAGCCTTGGAATGGTTATGCCACGGATACCCGTGAGAGTCAGCGAGTGCGTTTGGGCACAGTGGGTAAGCTTAAGGATGCTCACTTCGGGGTGTTCAATCCCAAGTTCCGCGATGCCATTCGTGGCCAAGGAGATCATCCAGGTTGTGATGCGGGTGATTGCTTTGCCTTCAACCAGAGCCCGGATACCTGGCGTATCAAGGTGGGTAGCCGTGGTGCCATCCGCGCCTTTAACGGCACCGAACAGCTGAATGATACCTGGGATCCGATGTTTGCCGCCGATCCGGAACAGACCATCAACTATGTGACTGCGCACGACAACTACAACCTGCGCGACAAGATAGTGAAGTGGGCTGAAACCACAGGCAACTCGGGTAACAGCGCCTATCTGCGCCGCATCCAGCAATATGCCAACGGCATAGTGTTGACCAGCCAGGGGATCCCCTTCATCTACGGCGGTGAAGAGATCATGCGTAATAAGCAGGGCGACAAGAACAGCTTCAAGTCTCCTGACTCGGTTAACCAGTTTGACTGGAGCATGAAGGTGACCAATGCTGACATCTTCAACTATTACAAAGACTTGATGTCGGTTCGTAAGGCTAATCCGGCTTTGCGCCTGACCAGTTGGGAGGCGATCAACCAGAACGTCAGTACCACAACACCGGCAGCGGCTGTGGTGGTGAATTACATCAAGTCAGGGAACAACGGCGGTACTAATTGGCCGGATACTGTTGTAATCATGAACAGTGGCAGCAACTATACCTACACGCTGCCTGCGGGGAACTGGAAGGTGGCCATGGAGAAATCCACACCGCTAACCGCGCCGCGCAGTGTCTCTGGCTCTGTTGTCGCCGAAGGTACGGCTGTGACTGTAGTCTATAAAGAGTAGTGATCCTCAATTGCCAAAAGGGCTGCCAATAGGCAGCCCTTTTTTTGATCTGTTGCGAGTCAATAGCCGTTACCAGCAAGAGGAGTGAAGGATGAGAACTCATCCGCATTAGATGGGGAGAGATGAGCCGAGCTCATGGGATGCGTGGTGAAGACACTCGGGGAGCGCTGGACTACTGCGGGGCTTGATTGCGGAGTTTATGGGGCGTGACGCAGAGGTAGGTAGGTTGTGGTTCGCTAACCCTGCCTTGCTGGAGATAACGCCAGATAGCGCTACAGGTATAGGCGGTTTCACGATAGAAGCTGCCATTGATCTGGCCATAGTGCAGTAAAAACTGGCGAAATTGGCCAAACAGTTGACGATTGACTGGGGTCGGGTGACACCAGAACTCGTCGAGAGAGCATTGACTGGTTAGGCCTGGAATATCATACAGTGCCTGGCCTAAATTCAGCGTGGGTACGCCTTTGAGCAGGGCTGAGATCCCTACCGTGCTGTTAATGGTGACGAGTCCGCGACACAGAGGATAGAGGGGGGGCAGGGGGAGTTCATGACCATAAAACACCCGATCCCCAATGCCTAATTGCTTACTGAGTGACACGATCAGGCGGCAGTAGTTGATGTGGCCTCTATCCATGGGGTGGTGTTTGAATAACAGGATCTGATCTGTCGGGGCATGGTGGGCGAAAGAGATGATGACTTGACGAATGAAGGCTTGAACGTCGGTAAAGGGGGAGTGTTCCCGGATCTGAAAATCTTCGGCTACCTGTAGTGGGACTAAAAAAATTCTCCCCTGGTACTCATTCATGGTTTGCATGAGCCAGGTATCTCGTACCTGGCAGCGGATCTTGATCCAGCCACTGTTTAACCAGTTGATGGCCTCAGCCAGGAAGGTATGCGGTCTATGGTGGCGATAGTTGCGGAACCGTTTTTTTTGCATCTCCATGGCCAGATAATAGCGCATGGCGTGATAAATCCGGCGAGTAAAGGTGGGGCCAACCGGGGTTACCACCGAAATATCCTCCTCCTGGGGGGTGAGCCAATGGAGGTTGTGACGCTGACTGAACCAGGGACTGTTGGCATTCGTTCCCCCCAGCTCCAGGCTGATGAAATCGGGTCTTAGGTATCCCTCTTCGAAGACCCAGAACGGGATGGACAACCGCTTACAGATTGTCCTGGCCTGTTTATGGTAATAGCGGCAGTCGCCATAGCAAAAGAGGGCGTCGATTTGATGTTGCTTGAGAAAGTGGGACAAGTAGCGAGGCCAGGCTTCTGGCGCTCCCAAATAGGCATAATTTTCCCCCTCACCTTGATAGAGGGCATCACCGCCATTGAAGTGGATCCGATAGACGTTAAGTTCCCGCTTATTCAGAAAATGGGCAAAGTCCCGGAAAAATGGTCCAATTGGTCCCTGTAACAACAAGACATTTTTCATCGGGCCTCCTTATGGTCAACGGGCTAGCAAGGTTTCTAGCAAATAGCCCAGTTTCCGGCCATGGCGGGCAAGTACTCCCTGACGTTTGGCGACATGCGCTTGCCGTTGCTGATTAGCCAAGTGGCTAAATAGCGGTTCCGGCGTAGTAAAGCAGCCAAGTTGCCAATCGTAGTAACGGGGATAACGGCACAGGGTGATGTAGATCAGCGCCTCCAGCGACAGCACGCGATTGCGTCGTGGCAGGGGATAGATATCCCGCGTCAGTCCCCAGCCAGCATAAAAAGGCATGCCCCACACCACGACAGGGCAGTGGCGGATCAGGGCTTCAAACCCGGCCAGCGAGGTGATGGTGTGCAATTCGTCGATCTGCTCCAGACAATCTGGCAGGGAACAGTCGCCCAGTGTCAGATCCACGCACTGACGTAGGCAAGCCTCTGAGACCAGGCACTGGCGATTGCCGTACAACACATCGGGATGGGGTTTGTAGACGATCCAGGCATCTGGCTCTCGCGCTCTGACGGCAGTGAGTAGGGCCTGGGTGCTCTTGATCTTGAGGCTACCATACAAGAGTGAAGCATCATCATCCACCTGACCGACGACCAGCACTATCTTGCGTCCTTCTGCCTGCTCTCTTAGTGGGGGAAGCGCGGGCGAGCTTAGATTATATTTGCTGAGTCGTTGCTGGATCAGGCTTTGACGCAGGGTTTCAGCATGAGCCAACTCAATGCGATTGGGGCTGTAGCTGAACAGAAGTTGCTCCAGTCGGCTCTCTTTTTGTGCGTTGAAATAGATACCTTCCGGATCCAGGATCAAGGAGTGGGGGCGGCACAAGTCAGAGCCCAGTCCCACTGAGCGGATAAAGCCATCTTCCACCCGCCAGGCTTGCTTGATATCGGGATAACGCATCCCCCAGAGCAGCAGTTGATCTCCCTCGTGCAATTGCGCAGGTGGGGCGCTGCAAAATTGCACTCTTTGCGCCATCTGTGCGAAAAAGCGGCGAATAAACAGCTGCTTCCAGCGGGAAAATCCGACGGCATACAGGGTTCCCACGGGTGGTAGGGGGCTGTATTGTGCTTCGATGAGTTCGAGTAAGACCTCGGGTTCGCACTGTGCACCCGTTCGGGGATCAACGTATCGGCAATACTTGATCAAGGTGGCACTGACCAGTTTCAACAAGTTGACTGGGCCCATGCGAGGAGGCATGGCCACTCTGTCATCGGTCAGCCCCCAACCGGCATAGAAAGCAGCGCCAAAGCAGACCACGGGTTTGCCTAGCAGCAGGGCCTCAAAGCCCAGCAGAGAGGAGACGGTGTAGACGGCATCCACCTTTTCCAGCAGGGCATGCGGATGGCAATCGGCATCCAGCAGTTTGGTATTGGCATCGAGCAGCAGATGGCTGAGCATACCGGGACGCCCCTTGAGCAGGGTATCTGGGTGGGCGCGGATCAGCAGCTCGGCATCAGGATGATCTCGCCTAGCACTTGCCAGCATCAGAGCGAAGCGCTGCGGATCAGCCAGGGCTCCGGTTATGGACTCATCACCGGCAATCTGGTCAACCAGCAAGATACGCTTTTTCTCGCCGGCCAGTTGCTGAGCCAAAGCCCTTGGCAGGGCCCTGCTGGGGTATCGGTTATATTTGGTGGCGCCTACTTCACGCCAGCGGCGCAGAAATTGACTGGCTCGAACCATCTCGCTGGCCGTAAACCAGGAGGGCTCCTCAAGCCACTGCTGCAATTCTGAGGGGTGGCGGGCATCGTAATAGATGCCCAGAGGGTCAGCGATGAGCGACAGGGCAAGGCCCCCCGCGGCCGGGTGCCCTAAGTAACCGATGAAGCCATCTTCCAGACGCACCAGAGGCAATTGCTTGGCCTGTGCCCAACGCTCTGCCCTTTGCGTATTCGGCTTGGTACCCCAACCCACCACCCACTCATCAGCCATGACTTGAGACCAGGGCAGAGCGAGGCGTACCGGTTTACCCAAGGCCACCTGTAATAGATGGCGCTTGCGATAAATCCCGGGTGACAGGGTCCAGATCTTACTCATTAGGCCTCCAGCTTGCGTATCTGTCAGGGTCTATTTCCCTGGCCTAGTGAGTTACAGCAGTACCAGTGCGCGAGCCGAGAGCGCTATCTGATAGAAAACTTCGGTAAAGTCTTTGGTGATCTGCAGATTCTTGCTATCGACTTTGGGTACCACAAAAATCTCATCACCTGACAATACCTTGATGCTGTCATCACTAATATCGTCGGCGGGAACCTTGCTGAAGGTACCATCTCGGTGCAGTAACAGGATCCGCGAGCTACCTTCGTTTTGGGTAAAACCGCCCGCCATGTTGATGTAGCCCTCCACGGTACGGGCTGGATCCATCAGAATGGCATTAGGAAATAGCACATCACCATGGACCATGACCAGATTGGTTTTGCGTGGAATACGGATCACGTCATCGGGTTCCAGAATGATTTGGTCTGGATTTTGTCCCTGGGCCAGAACCACTTGACCACGAGGCTCAACCGTTTTGGCTCGAGTGACCCACTTCATTAGCAGGTCCGCTTCACTGGTGCGCAGGGCGGCTTCATCCTTGGTGCTAGAGCGAGCGGTCAATATGCTGGCTTCCAGAGCCTGCAAGGAGGAGTTAAGCATCTCTTTTTGGCGCAGCTTGACGCTCTTGCGGTACAACTGCAGCGAGCTCATATCGGCATCGCCGGTGAGTTGCACCTTATGCAATACATCACCCAAGCGTGCGCCATAAGGCAGGATAAATTCCTGGCTGCTGCTATGTTCCCCCTCCACCCGTACCGCGATAGAGGCATACTTCTTATCTGCCACGACCTCAATACTATCGCCCGCCTGGATGCTGTACTGATTGGCCTGTTGGATCGGTAAATATTCCATGCGAATACTTTCGCCACTATTGCGGTTGATGCGCACATGAGTTGCGTCTGCATCCTGCTGGGCTAACGCGAGTAAATCCGGTAAAGAGATACGCGCATTACGCAGCTCGAAACGGTTGGCGTTGTGCACTTTGCCGGTGACATCGACTCGGTAACGAAGTGGTGAAACGACCAGCGTATCGCCATCACGTAACTGGGTGGGGATCAGTTTGCCTTCCAGTAAGAATTTGTAGAGGTCAAAGCGTGTGACAAGGCGGCCCTTGCGCATCAGGGTGATATCCAGATAGCTGCCCCGATCGGGTGAGATGCCGCCAGCCTTATCTAGGTAATAGAGCACAGAGTCGCCAGATTGACCGGCGTAGAGACCTGGCTGTTTGACATAACCAGTGACAAAGACCTTGACCGGTTGACTGATATCCAAGGTGGCATAGACGCTGACATTCTTCTGATAGATGCGCGTGACTGCCTGGCTCACCACATTGTTGAGCTTGTCATTGGTGATCCCGGCGACCTTGATGGGGCCGACCTTGGGTAGAAAAATGGAACCTTGCTGATCAATGGTCAGATTAGCTTGGTATTCGTAGCCACCCCATAACTGGAGCTGAATCTGATCGCCAATGCCTAACACATAGTTAGGGTTAAACCCACGGAATGACTCCTTGGCAAAATCACCGTTGAACAGCCAATTACCAAAGACAGGCAGCGATGGCGTGGAGATACCCTCTTGTACTTGTGGTACGGGCTCGGCGGGCGGAGCGACATTCATCTCGCCCGCTTGGGCGCAAAGGGTGAGCCCGCAAAGAGCAAGCCAAGTAAGCAGGGCATGTTTGATCACGAAGTACCTCAACGATTAATCCTGATGCTCGCGAATAGTGGCCAACACCATGACCACCAAGCCGTAAAGCAGGCAGAGTACCACACCAATAGTGGCCAAGTTGTATGCCCGGCGAGGATATAGCGCCGATTCTGCCTTCTCGGGTTCGGCCACCACCAGCAAAAATTTCAATTTGCGATAGGCTTCAACTCTGGCCTGCTCCAGGCTGACTAGCCCTGTCTTATAGAGATCGGTGGCGAGCTCGGCTTGCACCTGATAGGTCTGGAAATCGGCGGTGACTTCATTGAGTGCGGGGGCCTGTTTACCCGTCAAGCGCTGTTTCTCTTGCTCCAACTGGCGGGAGAGGGCATCGATGCGATCGCGCATTGCGATGACTTCGGGAGCGGTGGGGTTCATGAAGCTGGTCAGCCGCTTGAGCTCGGCCTGTTGACGCACCAAATCTCCCCCTAGCTCATTGATCACCACCTGAACCGCTTGGGTTTGGATTTCAGGGTTGAGCAACTGATGCTGATTCTGAAATTCGAGTACCTTGCCTCGACTATCTTGTAGGCGGGTGTGAGTGCGCTGGATCTCCTGCTCTACAAACCTGAGCTGCTCGCCAGCCACTTTATGTCCCAGGTGGTTGATCATCCGCTCACTTTTTTCCAGCATCACCTGCAGTATCTGTTGGGCATACTCGGGGGTGAAGGCCTGGATCTGGATGGTCAGCACGCCAGAGCTGTTATCCAGGGAGAGGGTTAGGTGATCCTGGTAATAGTTGAGGAACTCCTCTTGGGTGGCATCATCGGACAAACGAGAAAACCAGTCCGCGCTATGGGATTGATAGTGTTTCTTCAATGCCAGCCGCTCATCCAGAGACTTGAGCATGTCCAACGAGCGCAGGTATTCCTGCACAACCAGGGTATCTTGATTATTGCTACCACCCAGGCCGAGTAAGGCCAGGCTATCGGGTAGGGTGCGCATGGGGTCGGCTTGGCGAATGATCACCTTGGCTTCACTGACAAAACGATCACTGGCTATGGAGGTGTAATAGATACAGGCAAGGAGAAAAACCACAACCACCCAGAGAAAGCTGCCTAACTTGACCATCTGTTTCCAGGTGCGTAGAGCCCGATCCCCGGCGGCACGCAGGCCGCGGGAATCGATGAGAAAAAGTCTGGGGTCTCGTTGTAGTTTGCGTAGCTTGCGTTTTAGCGGGGAGTCGGGTTGGCTTTCACTCATTGACACAATTCCTCATGACGGACGATGGCCTCCTCTATGCTGTCAAACTGCATGAAACGACCAGCATGGAGCACCACGCCCATGTCGCAATGTTGCCGGAGAGTCTTCATATCGTGGGAGACCAGAATAACCCGACTATTTTGCCTTTTTTCGTCAAAGACTTCCTTACACTTCTGCCGAAAGCGCTTATCGCCCACCGAGATAATTTCATCAATGAGATAGACATCAAAGTCGAAGGCCATGCTGACGGCGAAGGCAAAGCGAGAACGCATGCCACTTGAGTACCCTTTTACCGGCAGTTCAAAGGCATTGCCCAGCTCGGAGAAGTCCTGAACGAACTGTTCGATCTTGCTGACATTGTGCATACCATGGACGCGGCAGATGAAACGGCAGTTCTCCCGCCCTGTCATGCTGCCCTGAAAGCCGCCATTGAGTGCCAATGGCCATGAGACACGGCACTCACGTTTGACCCGGCCCTTGTTGGGACTGTCCATGCCACCTAGCAGGCGTAACAGGGTAGACTTGCCCGCGCCGTTGGTTCCCAGTATGCCAATATTGCGATCGGCAGGCAGGTTAACGTCCACATCGCGCAGTACATAGTTACGGCCAAAGCGGGTTGCGTAGTATTTGCTGACATTCTCGAGTCGGATCATGATGAAAGTACCAGGCGATGATGGAACAGACGGTAGGCACTGAAGGCCAGGCAGAGGCAGATCAAGGTGCTGGCAGATAAAAACGACCAGCTAGCCCCACTCTCGGGGTAGTGATTGATCCAGCTAGCGCGAATAAGCTCCAGGGCATGGACCAGGGGGTTCCACAAGAAGAAGGGGTGATACTCTTGTGGAACCATTGATAGCGGGTGGAAGACGGCGGAGATCCACATCAAGGGGCGCATCAGAATGGCCAGGAACTTTTCCGCTTCACCAAACAGGGAGGTGATGATGCAAAACAGCGTGCCCAGGCCAAAACTGAAGAGCAGTAACAGTGACAGCCCGGCCAACATCTCCAGCGGGTTGGTGGGTAGTGCATTGAAGCCAGCCCACAGCAGAGCGACGATCAATATCAGCAGGGTGGCCATACCAATCAGCGACTCCAGCAGGAAGCGCGTAAACAGCGTGGTAAAGGGGGTGACTTGACGGAAGCAAAATAGGTTCTGGTTGGCGCTGACCGCTTTTTGCAGGCGAGAGCAGCAATTTTTAAACAGCAGGAATGGCAGGTAGCCACTGGCAATGAAGACCGGAGCCTCCACATCACCAAACAATTGACGCTGCTTGAGGCCAAACACTATGCAAAACAGCCCGATGGCAATTAGCGGGTCCAGCAGGGCCCAGGCATAGCCCAGGCGATACTCACCATAACGAGTCTTCAGCTCGCGCAGCAGCAGGGCAAAGTTGACATCGCAAAATACTTGCCAGTCAGAACGCTCAACCACACTGCCCCTGTTCATTGGAAGAACTCGACTATGCCGCAGGGACGCTGGGTGCTATCGAGTATCACCAACTGTTTGATCTGCTTTTCACGCATCAGGTGCTCGGCATCGCTCAACATGGCGTGGTCGGGCAGTGTCACCGGGTCAGAGGTCATCACATCGGCGGCGACAATTTTGTCCAGATCGAAGTCAGAGCGCATCATGGCCCGACGCAGATCGCCATCCGTAATGACGCCAAGCATCTGACTATCCCCATCATTGACCACTGCCAGGCCATTACGGGTTTGTGTCATGGCGACAATCACCTCACGCAGCGGGGTGGTGGCGGTAACGCAGGTCAGCTCCTTGCTCATTACATCTTTGACTCGGGTCAGCAACCGACGACCTAGGCTGCCGCCTGGATGGAAACGGGCAAAATCCTGAGGCTTGAATTGGCGCTTGGTGACCAGGGCGATAGCTAGAGCATCACCTATAGCCATGGTGACCGTGGTAGAGGTGGTTGGGGCCAAGTTATTGGGACAGGCCTCACTCTTGATACTGATCTCGAGTACAGCGTCAGAATTTTTGGCCAGGGTGGAGTGGCTGCCCCCTGTGATGCCAATGATCGGATTACCAAAGCTTTTGAGTGACGGTATGAGTTTTAACACCTCATCGGTCTCGCCACTGTTGGAGATGAGGATCACCACATCGTCTGGCGTGATCATCCCCAGATCCCCATGGAAGGCTTCGGCTGGGTGCAGGAAGAAACTGGGCGTGCCAGTGGAGGCCAGTGTGGCCGCAATTTTACGGCTGACATGGCCGGACTTACCCATGCCGCAGACTATGATGTGGCCACGACACGCCAGCATCAGCCCCAGAGCCCGGCGATATTGCAGACGGTTAAAATCATCGGCCAGGGCGCGCAGGGTCTCTGCCTGTTGCAATAAGGTGGCGCGCACTGAGTCGGTGAGGGGGCTCTCAGCAGCATGGTCATAGAAAGGATGGGCAATGACGCGTTGACTTTGTGCATGCATGTTGAGGCTCCTTATTTCGGGGTTCAGGACATTTGCTGATATTCCTGATGGGGCATCAGGTATTAGTCATTCCTGAAGCTGACCCTCATACGATACGTCTAGCGGGGGGGGGCTTCTGGCTGAGTTTTTTATTAATTACTGTCAGAACTGTCAAAACGGGGGCATTTTGTGAGGCATGACGCACTGCAGGGTAAATATGTATTAAGCAGGAGGGTGAATTAATTGAATTAAGCTCCAAATGTGAACCGTTACACCTGTTTTGGTATTAGAAAAGCATGGTGTCGTTATCGAGTCCATCGCAAATAGCTAAAGTTAATCTGATTTATCTCAATGAGTTGTGGTGGCTTAGTCGAGTGGTTTAACCGTGGTTAGGTGGCAATGCGGCTAGATTAAAGTGAGCTGTATCACGCTATGAACGGGTGTTAGGGAATATCTGTGTTTTTATTGTTAATAACAATATCAATACGAGTGGTTTTTTAATCAATGACTATGTGCGTTAATAAATGTACCGACAGTATGCAATAAGACATTTCGTCATGAAAAAGACTAAAAAAGTAGGAATGATTATTTTGTGTGATGGGGCTGGCTATGCATGAGTCCGAACTTAATAACTCAGCAGAGTGCTAGACGCTTACTCACCGCGCAGGGCGACAATCGGGTCTTGGTTCATGGCGCGCAGGGCGGGGGATATGCCGGCCAGCAAGCCCACTAGGGCCGAGCTGAGCAGGGCTAACAGCAGATAGAGAGGGTGTAGGGTCAGCGGCAGGCTGGGCAGCAGCAGGGTGACGCCAGTGCGGATCAGCAGCAGCAAGCCTAACCCCTGCAGACCGCCAAGTAAGGCGAGGGCGATAGCTTCACCGAGAAACAGTAGCAAGATCTGCTGGTGTTGGCAGCCCAGTGCCTGCAGCAGACCGATTTCAGGGATACGCTCCTGCTGGGCTATGCTCATGATACTGAAGATGCCAACGGCACCGATCAGCAAGGAGATGATGCCCAAGCCGCCAATGGCGCCCTTGACTATGTTGAGTATCTTATCCAGGCTGGCCAACATATCCTGCTGTGAATAGAGGGTGAAGTCTTCGCTGCCATGTCGAGCCACCAACTGGTGTTTGATGGCGCGGCTGATCTGTGGCTCGTTGTAGCGCTCTGCATAGACCAGATCTATCTCTTGTAGCCCCTCCTGATTGAATAGCGCCTGGGCGTGAGCGGCCGGGATATAGACCATGTCATCCAGATCAAAGCCCAGAAACTGTCCCTTGGGTTCCATCACCCCCATCACCCGAAAGCGCCGATCTCCGACGCGGATCAAGGTGCCTAGAGCCTCACCCTGACTAAACAGCTCGTTGGCCACCTTGGCCCCCAGTACGGCATAGGCGCGAGGCATGGCGCTGTCATCGGCGGGCAAAAATCGCCCCTGAGCCAGCGTAAAACGCCAGCCCAGGGCGGCCTGATGGTTAGTCCCTAAAATTGCGGTATTGCGGGTTAAACGTCCGGCTCTAACCTCGCCCTGGCCTTGAACCACGGGGATGGCGGCTTCAATACCGGGCAGGCGTCGCAGGAGATCGGCATCGGTCAGCAGCAGAGGTCGGCTGCTGGCCAGTATTCCCTGGGGGCCACCAGCGGTTTCGGTCTTGCCGGGGGAAACGGCGATGAGGCGCGAGCCAAATTGGGAGAAACTATCCAGCAGGTAGAGACGCAGCCCTTCGCCTATGCCAGTCAGGGTGGTTACCGAGGCAATGCCGATGGCAATGCCCAGGGCCGAGAGCAGGCTGCGGGTGCGGCCTGCCATCAGGGCGCGCAGCAACCACAGCAGAAGATCACCCGTTCTCATAACTGTCCACCTCGCAGGCTGGCCACAGGCTCCTTGCTGGCAGCTTGGCGGGCAGGCAACCAGCTGAACAGTAGACCCGTCGCCAAGGCGGCCAGGGGAGCGATCACCGCAGCTAGCGCGGGCACTGTGACTGGAAACGTTGGCCAGAGTTGGGCGGCTATCTCTACGCTACCATAGCCCAGTAGTGAGCCAAACAGAGCCCCGCTGCCGGAGAGCAGCAGAGCTTCACACAGAAATAGTTGCCGGATCACCTGGCTATTGGCGCCCAGGGCCTTGAGTAGCCCGATCTCCCCAGTGCGTTGATGGGTACTGACCAGGGCTAGATTCATCATCATGATGCCGGAGACGAGTAGACTGATAGCGCCGATCCCGGCTACGGCCAGCGTCAGGGTCAGCAGGATGCGGTTGAAGGTCTGCAACAGGGCGTCCCGGCGCATGACGGTTACATCGAGTATCCCCTGATGGCGTGCTTGCATGTGGCGTTCCAGAGTGGCGATGAGCGCGGGAACGGCTTGGCCAGCCAGAGGCTGGATCATCAAACGGAATAAGCCCTGAGTATTGAACAGGGATTGGGCCGCCCCTACCGGAATGAGCGCCGCCTCGCTAAACTCAAAGCCCAGATTGCTGCTGCGGCTGGTAAATAGCCCTATGACTCGAAAGCGGCGATTATCAAAACGCACCCACTGGCCTATGGCTTCGTTCTCACCGAACAGCTCATGGGCGGCCTTGCTGCCGAGCAGGCAAACCGAGAGATCCTGCTGCGGATCGCCGGGGAGCCATTGTCCTTTGAGCAGGGTCAGCTGGTGGGTGTGGCGCATCTCGTTACTGGCACCTAGCACCATGGTCTGGCGCAGATGGGCTCCCTGTTTGGCTTCGCTGAAGCCCATGATCAGCGGCACCAGGCGCAGGGCGGGCACCTTGCGGGCTAGGTAGTTCATGTCTTCGAGGGTGATCTCCCGCAGGCTGTTACCACTGATGGGCGGCATGCCCCCTGTGGTCTCCTTGCGGCCGGGAAACATCACCAGCAGATCCTTGCCCAGGCCACTGAACTCGGCCGCTACAAAGTTGCGAGCCCCTTGGCCCAGGGCGGTCATGGCCAGCACAGAGGCAACGCTCAGGCCGATGGCCAGTACCAGCATGATAGCGCGCCCTCTATGGCGAGTGAGAGCCACCCAAGCAAACTGTAGCTCATCTGCGGGCAGCATCATGGCAAACCAGCGCTCGTGGCTGTGCTCTGGCTATCATACGCTATTCTGCCATCACTCATGCGGATCTGGCGTCTGGCGCGGGAGCCCAAGCGGGCATCATGAGTGACCACCATCAGGGTGATGGCTTGAGTTTGGTTCAGCTGCTCCAGCAGAGCCATCACCTCGTCGCCCGAGTGGCTATCCAGATTACCGGTCGGTTCATCGGCCAGTAGCAGACGCGGCGACATGGCAATGGCGCGGCCAATAGCTACGCGTTGGCGTTGGCCCCCTGAGAGCTGGGCTGGCTTATGTTCCGCCCGATTGCTCAGCCCTAATTCAGCAAGCAGCTCATTGACGCGGGGGCGCCGGAGCTTGGGGGCGACCCCTGCCAGCATGAGCGGCAGCTCGATATTTTCCCGGGCGCTCAGGCGAGGGATCAGATGAAAGGATTGAAAGACAAAGCCGATGCTGTGACTGCGAAGGTCAGCCAGCTGGCTCTCATTTAGCCCGGCCGTATCTCTACCGTCTAGCAGATAGTGACCCGAGTCCGGCCTGTCCAGTAGCCCAAGCACATTGAGCAGGGTGGATTTACCCGATCCAGAAGGGCCCATCACCGAGACATACTCGCCGGCGGCAATGGTCAGGTCTATCTGCTCCAAGGCATGAACCTCTTGCTCGCCAAGCAGAAAGTGACGTTCGATCCCGACGAGCTGGATCATGGCTGGCGACTCTTCTGGGATTCAGCCGCCGGTTGCACCAAGAGGTCGGGGGTAAAGGCTATTTGGCCCGGCTGCACCACCAGTTGGTCCTTCGGCTCGAGCCCGGCTTTAACCTCAAGCCAGTTCCAGTTTTCCAGGCCAAATTCGGGGCTCACTAATTCAAGATGCTTGCCGCGCAGGCGCAGCACCTTGCCATCCTCCCGGCGGGCCTCGGCAGGCAGTCGCCATACCTGATTGCGGCGGGCGACTTCTACCTCTACATCGGCACTGTAGCCGATAAGTAGGGGCAATTGAGTTGGCCGAGGGGTGAACTCGGCCTCGATCTCCACGGTTCTGGCCTGCTTCTCAACCTCTTTGACATAGGGCGCAATCCGGCGCACTCGGGCGGGAAAACGCTGGCCTGGCAGGGCATCGAGCAAGATGACCGCGGCTTGGCCCACGCTCAGCCGGGCGGCATCGACCTCATCTATCGGGGCCGAAACATAGAGGCAGCTATCGTCGATGAGGTCGATGACTGGCGGCATGGCAACACCCGGCGGCGAAGGGGTCATGTATTCGCCGAGCTTGCTGTTTACTTCGGCTATGACGCCACTGAAGGGGGCGCGCAATTCACTTTGACTCAGCCGGGCTTGGGTAGCGGCAATGAGGGCCTGATCGACGTGGGCTTGTTCCGTGGCAGCCAGACAGGCGAAGCGGCTGTGAGCGGCCAGGGATTCTGCCTGCTCGCTCAGGGTTTTGGAGGTCAGATCCCGGGCGCGTAGGCTGGCCAGCCGCGCCGCTTCCCGCTGATGAAACTCGGCCTGAACGCAACTTTGCTCTTTGAGTACTCGATTGAGGGCGGCTGAGGCCTTGGTGCGGGCGAGCTCAGCCTGCAGATCCTGGTTCCACAGCGTGAGCAGCGGCTCGCCTTGCTGAACCTTGTCGCCGGCGGCCACCCGGATCTGCTCCACCACGCCGCCCATGGGCAAGCTGAGCCCGGCACGCTGGCAAGACTTGATGGTGCCGGCCCGGGTATTGACCACACTGCTGATCAGGTCGCCACGGCTAGGGTGTACCCAATCGACGGTTAGCGGCGTGGGCATCAGCCACCATGCCCCCAAACTCAGGGTCGCGGCTACGGCAATGCCAAGGCCTATCCACTGTTTTTTCATCTTCATCCTGGTTTATCGGTTGTCCTTGCCCTGGGGAGTCTGGCCTTGGGTTAACTAGGCTGCTTGGTGGCGCCAAGACGGCGCTGAGCCTCCACCAACCAACGATCCAGGGCATTGGCAAATTGCTGTTTATCGGCCTGAGCCATGGTAGCAGGCCCGCCACTTTGAATTCCGGAGCTGCGCATCGTATCGAGAAAATCGCGGATCGCCAGACGCTCGCCTATGTTGGCTTGGGTCATGGGTTGACCCCGAGGTGTCAGCACCGCGACCTCCTTGGCCAGCAGTCGGGCGGCCAGCGGAATATCGGATGAGATGACCAGATCGCCTGGCTGCGCCTGCTCTACCAGATAATCATCGGCCTCATCAAAGCCACTGGATACCCGTACGCTACGGATGAGCGCCGAGGGTGGCGTACGTAGCGGTTGATTGGCGACCAAGATCAGCGGGGTGCGGGTGCGCTCCGCGGCGCGATACAGCATCTCTTTAATTACAACCGGACAGGCATCGGCATCAATCCAGATGGTCATAGCACCTCCTTATGGTGAGTGGTGCATGCTATCACGTTCAAGGATGGGGCTATGGGGGCTGATTGCTTAGGCTTGCCCTCTTTCGTTACAATCACGGCTCGTTTTCTGCTCCCCACAGGTTTGTTATGAGAACAGGTTTGTTATGAGATTGCTGGCTCACTTCTTGCGCATCATGGGCCGCTTGCCACTGATAGGGCGCTTTATGCCGCGACACTGGCGCAAGATCCGCATTAAGCATCTGCTTTTGGGCTTGCTGGCTTGCTACCTGTTCTGGAATGTCTGGATTTTCACGCATATCGTCTGTTGGCGTTGGGTTAACCCCGATATGACCAGTTTCATGAGCGAGCAGTTGACCCGGCTGCAAGATGATGATCCCAATGCCGAACTGAAGTACCAATGGGTTCCATATGGCAAGATATCGCGACATATGAAACGGGCACTGCTAGTGGCGGAGGATGCCAAGTTTGCCGACCATGATGGTTTCGACTGGGAAGGGATGCAGTACGCCTGGGAGAAAAATCTGAAGAAGGGGCGGATAGTGGCAGGGGGCTCCACCATCAGCCAGCAACTGGCCAAGAATCTGTTTCTCTCTTCTAGCCGTACTCCTTGGCGTAAGCTGGAGGAGGCGCTGATCACTGTGATGCTCGAAGCCGTGTTGGATAAGCAGCGTATTTTTGAGATCTACCTGAATGTGATTGAGTGGGGGAATGGTCTGTTTGGTGTCGAGGCGGCGGCGCGCAAATATTACCGTATGCATGCTAGTCAATTGACCCCCTCTCAGGCGGCGAAGCTGGCCGCCATGGTGACCAACCCCCGTTACTATCAGCTTCACCTGACCGATCGCCGCTTGCTGCGCAAGGCGAGTATCATACAGCAGCGCATGACTCAGGCCGACTTGCCGCAACCTGGTCAGTAAGGCGAAAAAGAAAAAAGCCCGTTATGCAACGGGCTTTTTCTTTGGTCAAACCGCTATCACGGCTCGGTTGGGTCATCAACAGGAGGCGCATCCCCTGGGGGAGGCTCAATACCCTCTGGCGGCGGCATACGCTCTGGCCGACAGGCTAGGGCCGTTTCCTGCTGCTTGTTTTTCACCGCAACACAGCTCCCCTCTAACACCTGATTATTAGGCGTTGTGACGGTGCAGGGATCCTGTGCGATGAGATTGCTGCAGGCTGTATAGGCTTCTTTGGGTGGCTGGGGTGGGTGTGCCTGTCTATCTGTTTCGGCAGCCAGCAGCAGGGTGGGGCTGAGTAGGGGGAACAGTAACGCCAACCAGCAAGAACGGATGCGGGGTATTGTGGTCATAGTGGTTTGATCTCAAGCTAACCTCGGGTAAACACAAGCCTACGTCAGCCGGTAAATAGTGGCTGGTGGGTTTGCATAGATTTACTTTTTGCTCACCCAGATAGTGGTTACTTGAGTTCAATTTACGTTTTCTTGCGCCGCGAATACCTTTGACGCCGTCAGTTTGCGAGCGAGAAGGAGGTTTCCCCCCTTCTCGTCGTGCCACTTTGGGTTGTCAGAGGAAGGCTATACCTTAAACTGATTGACCAACTGCTGTTGCTGGTTGGCCAAGGCCTGCAAACCCTCGAGCATCTGGTTAGATTCATCTGCTGCTAGGGTTACAGTTTCACTGGCCTTACGGATGTTGTTGACGTTTTCACTGATCTCGCCACTGACTTGGCCCTGCTCTTTAACGGCTATCTCAATCTGATTGCTCATCTCTTGGATAGTGGCGATGGCTTGGGTGATCTGCTCAATCACTACTACCGCCTGCTGTGCATTTTGATGAGTGACATTGGCTTGTTCATGGCTGGCGATAATGGCACTCACCACCTGCTCAGTACCCGATTGCAGGTTGCCTATCACCTGCCGGATCTCAACCACTGAGTCCTGAGTGCGGCGGGCGAGATTGCGGACTTCATCGGCGACTACCGCAAAACCTCGCCCTTGCTCACCGGCTCTGGCGGCTTCAATGGCGGCGTTTAGAGCCAGCAGATTGGTTTGTTCGGCGATGGCGGTGATCACTTCCAGTATTTGACTGATGCTGTCACTGTTTTCGGCTAGTGCCTCAACCTCAGGTTTGGCTGAGCTGATGTATGCCATCAGTTGAGACATGGCTTTCTGAGTCCCTTCGACAACTAACTTTCCCTGTTGGGCTGACAATTCTGCACTGTCCGCCGCGACTACTACGCGATTGGCACTCTGGGCTACTTCGGCGGAGGTTTGGTGCATCTCTTCAAAAGCCGACGCAACCAGATCGATCTCATTGAATTGAGCCTGCAGGGCCTGGCTGCTTTGGGATGAGAGGCTCCGGCTTTGCTCTGTCATCTGATGGCTCTGGTGGGTTGAGCTCACTATTTGGCGAACTGTGCTATGCAGTTTATCGAGAAACGCATTGAACCAGTTTGCCAGTTCACCCAACTCATCATTGCGCTGCAGGCTGATCCTTTGGGTCAGATCCCCTTCGCCTTGGGCAATATCCCGTAAACGATCGACCACCCGACGTAAGGGGGTGGCGATCTGGCGGGCGACAAACCAGAAAATAACGAGACCAAGCATACCTATGATGAGGGCACACAGTACCAGTTGGAACGTGGTCTCTTCGAGTTGAAGGGAGAGTTTGTCCGCTAACTGGGTGGCTTGATGCAGCACTGTGGCGGCGGGCATGGTGATGATCAGCGCCCAGGTTGTCTCTGCACCCTGCATCTGGATTGGCATGACGATGCGTAGCATCCCTGCTTGCCAACGGGTTTGCCGTTGTTTGCTCTGGAGCAGGGGCAAGATCTCCTGCTGCAGTTTAGGATCCTGTTTTTGTAGCAGAGCCCCGCGTTTGATGTTTGTTTGAGTCGTTCCGGCCACTATGCCATGTTGGCTGACCAGCAAGACGTTGCCTGCGCCGCCAAACATTTGTTGGTTCATGCTCTGGACCAAGTGTTGCAGATGCTCCAATTCGATATCAAGACCGGCTATGCCTATCAGCTTATTCTCACTGAGGATGGGGACCGTCACTGAGGTCATGAGTTTGGCAGGTGTAATGGCTTCATCGAGATAAGGGTCCAGCAGGCAGGTCTGTTTCGCCCGTTGGCTGCATTGCAGCCATTCGGTATTGGCGATCCCGTTCTCATCTATGCTGGTATCTGATAATTCTTTTTCGCCGATGGTTTCTAATACCAGTTCATGCTTGGCATTTCGTGTCCAGTAGAGGGCGGCGCGGCCTTTGTCATTGGCGCCTAAGTTGGTTGAGCCCACATAGTTGGCATCTTCGGAGTCGAGGGCATCGGGGAGATAGACGGCATAACCGGCCAATATATGGTCAGCGTGTTCTACGGTAGCGCGCATGGTCTGGTTGATGGCACCACGTAGCACTTCGCTACTGAGTAGGTTCTCTTCGGCGTAATATTTTTGAAATTGCAGGGCTTGGACCAGCATTTGACCGCGGATCACCGCATCGTTCAGATAGCTGACTACGCGTGCCGATTCGGCTTCAGCCTGTTGCGTCAGATTTTGTTCGGCGTTGCGTTTGAGTTCATCACTGGCCTGAGTGACCACCATTTGATTGGTGCGATAGGCTGCACTCAGTGCCAGGCCTGTCAACACAGTGGTAGAGAGCAGTAAGCAGGTTCCTGCTAGCAGAGATATCTTCCATTGTATGGAGAGAGCACGCATAAATTTCCCTAAATGCATAATCCTTGATGAATGGAGTGTATATTCTAATTCGCAAATTTGAATAGAGGGTGGACAGATTTTTTTTGATATAACCTATTGAGAAATATAATTTTAATGACAAAACTTCCGCAAAGTCTAACATGGGGCTAGATTGGGGCTGACTTATGTTCCAAGGCCGGAAATAGTCAAAACTGCCACTTCTATTTCTGAAATTCGGTATAGGATGGTGACGGGGTAAGATTGAAAAATGTGTGATGAATCACATTATCCCGTACTGAAAAGCATATCAGGTTTGCAGTTTGTTCCCCAAGACGGGAAAACCACAGCGGACATTCCCGTTGCCATGCGTCACTATGGCCAGAGAGACATATGAATAGTATCAAGTCACCCCTGCAGGTCTGGGTTCACCTAAGCGCCGATCTCACACGTAATATTCTGCAGCTTCCAGCTACGCCTGAACAGTTCCAAGCCTTACAACAGAAGCTCAGACGAGCCCGGCAGGCTGGTGTCGATGGCATCATAGTTCCGATCAGTTGGCGCCATGTCGCGCCTTTCATTCCGGAACAGGTGGAGCAAGCCGCTTCCTGGCAGGCCTATCACCAACTCTTTACCCTGATCCGAGCTGAGGGGTTACAGATCATCCCCGATCTCTCCTTAGTCGCCCGCGGTATGAATGATGTGCGTTACATGAGCCTGCTGCCGGATTGGCTATGGGGCCGTCTGCAGCAAGAGCTCCCCTCCCAGATGCCATTGGATAGTCTGAAATATCTGGATCAGCATGGGCGCGATAGCATAATGGCGACCTCGCTCTGGGCTTCTGAATTGACCATTCCCTACTTCCGTCAGTTTATGCAGGGCTTTGCCGAGCACATGGTGGAGTTTGCCGATGGGATCCGTCATCTGCAGTTAGGTATAGGTCCGGAAGGTGAGTGGCGTTATCCCTTCATCGGACATTACGCTGAAGCTGGACTGTCGGCCTACTTTCCCTGTTACAGTCAACGGGCACTCGGCTTGTTTGCTGAAGCCATGCTGGCCCAGTATCAGAGTCTTAGTCAGTGGCAGCAGGCTTGGCACTGCCCTGAGCTGGATCTGCGCCTGCCGGCTGTGCTCAAACCCGTGGTGGTCGGGATCACCGAGCGGCTGCTGACGACTGAGGCTGGTGCGGCTGAGCGTGATTTTTGCCACTGGTATCATGACTCTCTGGTGGGGTATGGCCGCCAACTGTTGCAGTTGGCCCATGAGGTGTTTCAGCTGCCTTGGCTCAATGCCACGCTAGGTGTCAGAGTGCCCGGCCGCTTGCCGCGTCTGGTACAGGCCGAGAGTGCGTTGGCTGAGTTAGTGGCCGGGTTTATTGCCGAGCCGAACTCCCATCAGGCACGCAGTGCCCTGTTCGCCCAGACCCTGGAGCAGTTGGTTCCGGTGGCATTGCGGGGCCGTTGCCGCCTGCTGTTGACGGGGGCGGGGGTTCATCACGGGGAGAGTGAACCGGCGTTGCTGGGGGATTGGCTGGCGGCAGCCAAGCAACTCAGCCTACCCGTGCTGGCGGAGAACAGTCAGCGTCTGAGCTTGGACGACCATCCCCAGTGGGATCATTTGATTGGCTCCGTGCTCAATCATGCCAGCTACTGTGGCTGGGTCATTCGCGATCTGGATGTGTTGCTCAGTGCCGGAGTCGGGGAGGCGCGCTTGCGTCAACTCACTCGGCTGCGCCATGGGCAGGGACAAGTCTCGCGCCTTAGCCACAAGGCGTTCCGGGTGATGGGCCCCCTGCATCTGAAGGTGGCGAACCAAAGACAATTGCTCTCTGAGGCCGAATGGCGCCGTTTTGCCGATGAGGTCCGAACGCTGCGCCGGATGGGGGTCACCGCCATCTCCACCGATCTGTGGTGGGGGCTCATAGAGGGGCGTCAGGCCGGACAATTTGACTGGAGCTACTACGATCGGGTGGTGGCGCTGTTGGCTCAGCATGACATGCAGTGGGTGCCTATCCTCTCGTTCCACCAGGCGGGAGGCAACGTCAATGATGACTTCATGCAGACCATACCGCTTTGGCTGTGGGGCAAACTGCTGGAGAGTCATCCTGAGCTTAGCTCGGTGCGTGATCTGCAATATGTGAGCGAGACGGGCGATGCCTCCATGGAGTATGTCTCCTTGTGGGCGGATGAGTATGTGATGCCCTATTACCAGCGCTTTATCGCCGCCTTCCGCGACCACTATGCACCGCGCGCAGGCATGATTGCCGAGATCAACGTCAGCTTGGGACCGGCCGGCGAGCTGCGCTACCCTAGCTATAACTCCCATGATTGGGGTAACTACCCCAATCGCGGTACCTTGCAGTGTTATAGCCCCTTGGCCGAGCAGGACTGGCGCCGTTATCTGGTGAGTCGCTTCGGCACTATCCAGGCCTTGAACTATGCCTTCGGTACGCGTCACAGCCAATTTGACGCCATCAGTATGCCGGTGGCTGATCATCTGTTTGAGAACAAGGAGTATGTCTACTCGGCTTGGGCTCGGGAGTTCCTCTGCTGGTATCACGGTGCCTTGGTGAGTCACGGTCGTCGTATCCTGGAGATGAGTCTGGCCCTGTTTGACAACGATAGCTGGCGCACCATTCCTGTGGGTGTCAAGGTGCCCGGCATCCATTGGGAGATCAGCGACCCGAAATCGCCTCGGGTGGCCGAAATCACCGCGGGTCTGATCAAACCCCATCCCACCCTTGGCCCCCATAATCAGCGGGAATATGTGCAGTTACTGGAACAACTGGTGCCCTCGGAGCAGCGCTCCCGGGTGGCGTTGCACTTCACCTGTCTGGAGATGATCAACAAGGATTACGAGGGCTATTCCCGCGCCGCTGATTTGGTGGGCTGGTTTGCCGATGCCGCCCATGAGCTGGGCATAGCCTTGATGGGCGAAAATGCCCTGGCGGGTGAGTTGTATGGGGAACAGGGCTGGAAGCAGATCGCCTCGGCCCTGCATCGTACCCCCGGTTTTGGTGGCATTACCTTCCTGCGGATGCAGAACTTCTTCGATGAAGACAAGACGCCACGAGAGCGGCTGCAATGGCTTATTAACCAGTTCCAGTAAGGGGATAGTTGAGCTGCGAATAGAGAAAATAGACTGGTTAATCCAGTCTATTTTTTTGCCTTGTTAACGCGCTTTCTCTGCGCTCTTGTGAGCAGGGGGTAGGTTAGAGGGCTAGATAGCTCAACTCATGGATGCCATAGGCTGCGAGCAGCATCTCTGTGCTATGGCGATGACTCAATTGCCCCTCTTTCGCTTCGACCAAGGCGGCAAGACGCACATCTTCTGGGGCATAACCGGCCATCCGTAATAGGCTCAAGGCCGATTGCAGCGGGGGAAGGCTGGGATTAAAGGCGGCATTCTCGGCATAACGGCCGACAAAACAGCGGCCATCACCGCACTGCAGGGCAACTCCGGCATGACTCTGGCTATAAGGGGCATAGCTCAGGGTGGCGGCTTGTTGCGCCAACTGTAGCAGGGGATCCGCTTCGGCTGGGGGTACTGGGGGTAAGGGGTGCACCTGTGGGGTGAGCAGCGTATCTGTGATAGCCAACTCGGTTGGACCAAAGGCATAGGGCAGCAGCTGCTGCAGGGTATATCTGCCCGTTGGCAGGTAAATGGCCAACCCTTGGCTCGAGTTGAGCTCATTCATGAACTGGCGACAGTGACCGCAGGGCGAGGCGTTGATGGTGATGCCCAGCACGGTTGTCTCGCCATGCAACCAGGCATGATTGATGGCGCTCTGCTCGGCATGTATCGTTTGCCCCAAGGCTTGATGGCTGAACTCCATATTGGCCCCTAGGTAGCAGGTTCCTGATCCCCCCCAGGCAATCGCGCCTACCTGAAAATGGGAGAGAGGAGCATAGGCATGGCAGGTGGCCAGCGGCAACAGCGCCAGAGTGAGCTCCCGTTTATCCAGGCCACTCACATGGCTTAGTTCGTGCAATAGCTCGGGTGGGAGCATGGTGATGGAGTGGTGGCTTGACCACTGCTCAAGTACTGGGCGCAGGCTGCTGGGCAGCTGAGCCATGGTATGACGCAAGGGTATCGGCATCATTCACTCCTGACGACTCTGCGGCTCACTCTGAGTGTGCTCCATATGTCGCCCACTCACTCTATGTCTACGTTGCTAACCGGCGAACCACTGTTGGAGCAGGTGATAACCAGCGAAGAGCAGGGGAGCCAGTATGGCGGTCAGCAGACCACATGCCACCATGGCCAAGGAGGAGAAGGCGCCCTGACTGATCCCGCGTTCTGCTGCGGCGGCCGTCCCCACGGCGTGCGAACAGGCGCCCATAGCGAGCCCTTGTGCTTGGGGATCGGTCACACCAAACAACTTCAGCAGAGGAAAACCCACTACGGCGCCAAGAATCCCCACCAGTACGACTATGGCGGCGGCGATGGCGGCTATGCCCCCCAGGCTGGTGCTGACACTCATGGCCAGGGGTGTGGTAATGGAGCGGGTGGCGATGGAGCTGATGATCTCAGGCGGTACTGGCAGCAGGCTGCAGGTGATAAAGGTGAGCAGTACGCTGATGAGAACCGACACAGTACAGCACAGCAGTATCGGTTTGAGACGAGCGCGGATCTGCCCCAATTGCTGATAGAGCGGGATGGCCAGCGCCACCACGGCGGGCTCTAGCAGCAGGTGTATGGGTCTGGCTCCGGCTTGATAGTCAGCTAAGGAGAGACCGAAGTAGCTGAGCAGAGCCATGATCAGCAGCATGGGAATAAGCACGGGGTTGATAAAGGGCAAGGGCTTCAGACGATAGAGGGCGCGGGTCAGCCAGTAGAGCAGCAGAGTCAGGGGGATTGCCAGATAGAAGATCATCGATTCATCCTTTGGTAGAGACGGCCCACTACTAGCAGGATCAGCGCTATCCCCAGCAGCACATTCAGCATGATAACGCCAAGCGATGCCATCACCGTATCCAGATAGGCCAATAGACCAACCGCGACCGGAATAAACAGCAGGGCCATGTGGCGTAGCAGCAGGCCGGCAGAAGCTTCTATCCAGGGTAAGCGGATCAGTTGAAAATTGAGCAGTAAGAAGAGGATCAACATACCCAGTATGCTGCCGGGAAACGGGAAGGGGAGTAGGGTCGCGATGAGTTTACCCACTCCCAGACAGGCCAGTATGATGGCAAAGCTGAGCAGATAGGCGCCGAGTTGTCGTACTCGCGGGTGTCTGTACATGAGTGAAACAATCCAAAAATGGCGATGATGTCACACTTTACCACGTTATCGACTCTTCGACAGAGGATGATAGCGTTATCAAGAGGGGAGCGGTTCAGCTTGTGTTGGCAAAACCCTGCTAGAGTCTTTGATAGGCAACGTAAGTTTGGGGTGGATATGTCGGGATACAACATGGCGAACGTACTGTGGGTAAGGAGTGGCAAAAGCCGAAATGGGTAAGGGCGAGTCGGTGTATTGACTCGCCCTTACTTTTTTTCGCTGCTATAGAAGCAGTATTCCGCATCGTACATGAATTAACTCTATGAACGCCGACCCCCAGAATAGCGGTCGTCTGCTCGCTACCTAATGAAGAAGTCCGAATCTAAGTAGCAATTTAAATATAGTCTATTTTTGACTGAGTAAAGGTCGTAGCTAAAAAAAATTTTGCAAGGGTGCTGCCGTTTGAATGGCGGCAATGTCATCGGCAAATAGTTAACAGGATCAAATAGATGAAAACGAAACAAGAGACTTGGCGTCAGGCTCTGGTCAGCTATCAACCCGGAGACGGCTTGCTGAGTAGCCCGGCCTGGAGTGATGGCGAATTTGTCGCCCGCCTGGATAACATAGGTGGTCAGGCTAGGCGTCTTCCCAGTTGGCTGTTGTTTGATGGCATGGTGGCCGCGCCGGATACGCCCATCTACGGTGAAGGCTTTCAGATGCTGGCGCAAAGTGGTGGGGTATGGGGGGCGCCCGAGGCGATCGGACGTTGTCCCGATGCGAGTGTGTATCGCATCACAGCCGATGAGCAGTACCACACAGTGCATAATCTGTTGCTGTATCGGCAGGAGGAGCAGTGGTGTCTGTTGGGCTTTACGAGTTGCCAGCGCTTTGGTGGCGAGTTTCGGCTCTTCCCCAGTGGCCGTTTGCAGATCCTGATGAACAGTGAGGGCTTGTGTCTGGGGGCGGGGCAGCACTGGCTAAGTGAATCTTTGGTGGTGTTATGTGGCCCCCAGCGGGAGACCTTGCTGGAAGACTATGCCGCCCGAATTGCTCGCCATCATCCACCCCTTGCGACTCAAGCGCGGGCTACCGGCTGGTGCTCCTGGTATCACTACTATGCTGAGGTAACCCGGCAGGATATTGTCGAAAACCTGCAGCAGATGGCGGCCCATTTTCCGCATTTCCAGTTTGTACAGATTGATGATGGGTATCAGCGGGCCATGGGCGACTGGTTAGTACCCGCGGAGCAGTTTACTGGGGGCTTATCCTCCCTGGTGGCGACTATTCATGACGCTGGTTTTGAGCCGGCACTCTGGGTGGCCCCCTTCATTGCCGAACCTGGCTCCCAGTTGTTTCGAGATCATCCCGACTGGTTTGTAAAAAATGAGCAGGGTGAACCCTTGCCTGCAGAGAAGGTCACCTATGGGGGCTGGCGCTGCACCCCCTGGTACGTGTTGGATGGCACTCATCCACAGGTGCAAACTCACCTGCGACAACTATTTCATACGCTACGCCATGAGTATGGCATTCGTTATTTCAAGCTGGATGCCAACTTCTGGGGGGCAATCCACGGTGGGCGGTTTAGCAATCCGCAAGCTACCCGAGTCGAAGCCTATCGGCAGGGAATGGCTGCCATATATGAGGGGGCCGGAGCGGACAGCTTCCTGCTCGGTTGCAATGCGCCGTTTTGGCCATCGCTGGGACTAGTACATGGTATGCGTGTGGCTGATGATGTGGAGCGTAGCGGTCATCGTATTCGGCAGATCGCCCGTGAGATCTTCTGTCGTAGCTGGCAGGCCGATCATCTCTGGCAACTGGATCCGGACTGTTTATGCTTGCGCAATATTCCCGGGCAAGAGGCGTCGACGGCTGAGTACAGTTTTCATGCAGCAGCACTGGTGGCCTGTGGCGGCATGTTACTGTTAGGTGATCGTCTGTTGGATCTCAATGATGAGCAGAGGGGGCTTATCGATAAGCTCTACTCGTTGGCCGCGGCCAAGGTGCCGGCCGCGCATTTTGCTGACGACCATCTTGAGGAGGGGAAAATTCCATGGAACGACGGGACGCTGCACTGTTTTTTCAACTGGCAAGCTGAGCCGCGTACCATACTGTTACCCAGTGGCAGTCGTGACTTTTGGCGCGATACCCTATTCACGACAGCCTCCATCACGCTGGCGGGCTACGCCGGCTTGGTCGTCTGGAGTCCAGAGGCATAAAGCGGAATGGGTTAACCATAAAAAAGGCCGTGCAATTGCACGGCCTTTTGCTTGATGAACAACTCAGTCAGCGGTTGGACGCCACGCAGGTGCCGAAGCAATACTGCGCAGATCCTTGATGCTGGCCTTACGTCCAGAGACTTGAGCCGGTTGACGCTCAAACGGCGGGTAGTCAATTGCCTGTACCGGTAACTCGGGGGCGGGCGCTGGCAGTGCCATCTCAGCCTGTGCAAAATGCACTTGGCTCAGTACACCACTGCGGTGAGCCTTACGAGGTTTCGCGGCTTCCGCTTGGGCTTGAACTACCGGCGCAACAGCTTCCATCGGCTCGGGTTGCGGTTCGATAGCGACCACAGGTTGTGCGACCGGAGTCTCAACTTGTGCCGCTATGGCAACCGCAGCCTCGGCAACTACAGCTACAGGAGCTACAGGCGTTTCAGACTCGCGCACGACTGGCTCGCTTGCTTCCACAACGACAGCGGTGGGCACAACGTTGACAGCCTCTTGCTCGACCACGTCAGTGGAGCTGGTTGCCGTCTCCGTTGGACGACGGCGAGAGCGGCGTGAACGCCCCTGCTCTGCTGACTCGCCAGCAGATTCTGCATGGCTCTCTTCCTGTTCGCTTTCGCTGGTTTGAGCATCATCGGAGTGCTCAGCGCGTGGCTGACGCTGACGGCGAGCATCTTCATTGATGCGCTTGCGGCGTTGACCATGAGACTTGGATTTCTCCGCATCTTCTGCATTGTCATTTGACATCGCAGGTTCATCAACCAGTTGCAGCTTCTCCTGGATCAGAGCCTCAACCAGGGATGTTTCTACCTGTACCACATCGGTAGTCGGCAGTTCATCACGGCTGGTCCACTCGTCTTGGGCGATCACGACCGGCTCAGTCGGGGCCTGGATGGCTTCCCCTGGTTCGGTTACACGCACTTTTTTGCGCATGTTACGACGCTCACGACGTTCGGCGACCTTTTGCTCTTTTTCCTGACGCTGCTGCAAATCGCTCTCGGTGACCACGGCCTCGGCTTCTACCGCGGCGACGGGTGTCTCACGAGGCTTGCGTTCCGGTCGTGGCTGACGAGTCCGCTCAGGGCGTTCGCTACGCTCGGTGCGTTCGCTACGCTCGGTGCGTTCGCCACGCTCGGTGCGTTCGCTACGCTCAGGGCGTTCGCTACGCTCGGTGCGTTCACCACGCTCGGTGCGTTCGCCACGCTCGGTGCGTTCGCTACGCTCGGTGCGTTCGCCACGTCCGGTACGCTCGCCACGTTCAGGGCGCTCGGTGCGTTGCCGACGAGCAGGTGAGCGCTCCTCACTCTTGATACCCTCTTCGCCGGTTTTTTCTGGCGATTCATCACGGCTGCTCTTCTCGCGACGGCTATTGTTACCACGACGATGGCTGTCTCGTTGGCTTGTCTCACGACGGCGACGGCTATCGGTGCGCTCAGCGATTTTCTTATCTGAGGTGCTTTCCGGTTGCTCATCACCACGGAACATGGCCATCAGCGACGCAAACAGGCGAGTAAACAGGCCTGGTTGCTGAGTCACTTGGGCTACGGGCGCAGGTTGGGGCGGTGCCGTGAAACCTTGTACTGCAGGCTCAACGCTGACGGTACGTGGCTCCAGCAATTTGGGTTCATAGCTATCACGCACCAGCTCGCTCTTGAGTTCGTAACTTGGCGCATCGCTAGTTTCACCAGAGCGTACACGGATCACTTCAAAGTGCGGTGTCTGCATCAGTTCATTAGGAATGATGAAGATACGAACCTGGTGACGCTGTTCCAGACGCAAGATGGCAGAGCGCTTCTCGTTGAGCAAGAAGGCGGCCACATCAACGGGCACTTGGCCGTGAACTTGATCCGTGTTGTCCTTAAGCGCTTCTTCTTCGATGAGGCGCAGGATAGCCAGGGCCAGGGACTCATTATCACGGATGGTGCCTTGACCCATACAACGGGGGCAGACATGGGTGCTGGACTCGTTGAGTGAGGGACGCAGGCGCTGGCGTGACAGCTCCAGTAGACCGAAACGGGAGATGCGGCCCAATTGAATGCGAGCCCGATCTTGACGCACCGCATCGCGCAGGCGGTTTTCCACTTCACGCTGGTGACGCACCGGGGTCATGTCGATGAAGTCGATGACGATGAGGCCACCCAAGTCACGCAGACGCAGTTGGCGCGCAATTTCATCGGCTGCTTCCAGGTTGGTCTGCAGTGCCGTCTCTTCGATGTCACCGCCCTTGGTGGCGCGTGCCGAGTTGATGTCGATAGAGGTCAGCGCCTCGGTCGGATCAATGACGATGGAGCCACCAGAGGGGAGGCGAACCTCGCGCTGGAAAGCGGATTCGATTTGGCTTTCGATCTGGAAGTGGCTGAACAGCGGGATCTCACCGTTGTACAGTTTTACCCGACTGATGAAGTCAGGACGAACCAGCTCGATATGTTGCTTGGCCCGTTCGAACACCTTGGGGTTATCGATCAGGATCTCGCCTATGTCACGACGCAGATAGTCGCGAATGGCACGCACAATGACGTTGCTCTCTTGGTGGATCAAGAAGGGAGCTGACTGTTTATCGGCGGCTGATTTGATGGTTTCCCAATGCTTGAGCAGTACATTCAAGTCCCACTCCAGCTCTTCTTTGGATTTGCCAACGCCTGCGGTACGCACTATCAGCCCCATGCCGTCCGGGACTTCCAGACCAGTTAAGGCTTCCTTGAGTTCAGTCCGCTCATCTCCTTCGATACGGCGGGAAATCCCACCGGCGCGTGGATTATTGGGCATCAGCACCAGATAACTACCTGCCAGACTAATAAAGGTAGTGAGCGCCGCACCCTTGGTGCCACGTTCTTCTTTATCAATCTGTACTATGACTTCGTGGCCTTCCTTGATCACTTCTTTGATGTTGGGGCGGCCGGAGAAGGAGTAGTTAGCGGGGAAATATTCGCGGGCAATCTCCTTTAATGGCAGAAAACCGTGGCGTTCGGCTCCGTAATCAACGAAGGCGGCTTCCAGGCTAGGTTCTACCCGAGTGATTTTACCCTTATAGATGTTAGCTTTCTTTTGCTCATGGCCTGGGCTTTCAATGTCCAAGTCATAAATGCGTTGTCCATCAACGAGGGCAACGCGCAACTCTTCTTCTTGAGTTGCGTTGATTAACATTCTTTTCATTCAGTTCTCTAATTAAAGTTTTGTGTTCTGATGTGAAATGCACTCGCCATTTGATGGATACATAAGCAGAGCCGACCTCGAGTCTGCAGCATGGTCGAGCAACCTCCCGGTTGGTCATGCATGAGGCGCACACAGGGCTATTCTTTGTATCCTTGAAACTCGACAGGCCACTATGTGACCTGGCGGGTATAGAACAATCTGGCGAAATCAGGATTTACGACAACTATCAGGCTGCCACAGGGGGCTCAACGGTGCTGTAAAAGTAATGCATGAACACAACATCCTTGACCCACTGTCTTCGGTCGAGCCTGATCCAACCCGTTTACCAGGCGGTTGGTTGCTGAAAATCGCTCGGCATTATTTCATTTTAACTGTCTGTATAGCAAGGTAGCGTTTTGGCTTTGCGACAAAGCTCGCCATCTGATGTAGAATTGTCGCCATGAATACATCAAATCCACAAGTGCGACTGCTGGTAATCGATGCTGAGCAGCAAGGGCAGCGCATAGATAATTTTCTTAAGACTCAGCTAAAGGGTGTGCCAAAGAGCCTGATTTACCGGATCTTGCGCAAAGGGGAAGTGCGGGTAAATAAAAAACGCATCAAGCCTGAGTATAAGTTGGTGGCAGGTGATGAGGTGCGGGTACCGCCTGTGCGGGTGGCTGAAGAGAATGAGTTGCCATCGCCGAAACTCTCGAGCATCCAGGCGCTAGAGTCCATGATCCTGTTTGAGGATGAGGTGCTGATCGTGCTGAATAAGCCGGCTGGCATGGCGGTTCATGGCGGCAGTGGCCTTAGCTTCGGGGTAATTGAAGGTTTGCGGGCGCTGCGTCCCGACGCTCGTTTTCTGGAGCTGGTTCATCGCCTGGATCGGGATACTTCGGGTTGTCTCTTGATTGCCAAGAAGCGTAGCGCCCTGAAGAGCCTGCATGAACAACTACGGCTGAAGACCATGCGCAAGCAGTATTCGGCTCTGGTGCGCGGTCAGTGGCAGGCTCATGTCAAGGTGGTGAATGCGCCATTGCTCAAGAATGTGTTGCAATCGGGTGAACGAATAGTGCGCGTCAATTCCGAAGGTAAACCCTCGGAGACACGTTTCCATATTCTCAAACGCTATGCCGATGCGACTCTGGTCGAGGCCAGCCCCATTACCGGTCGAACTCACCAGATCCGGGTGCATACGCTTCATGCTGGTCATCCGATTGCCTGTGATGATAAGTACGGTGAACCGCAATTTGATGCATTGATGCGCGAGCTGGGCCTGCAGCGCCTGTTTCTGCATGCTAGCCGTCTCACCTTCCAGCATCCCGTTGATCATCGTGAGCTGACAATGGAAGCCCCGCTGGATCCCCACCTGCAACAAGTGCTGAACCGGTTGGATGCCCAATCATGAGTGGAGCTTACCGCCTGGTCATCTTTGACTGGGATGGTACCTTGATGGACTCGGTGGGGCGAATCGTCTCCTGCATGCAAAAATCGGCATTGGATTGCTCCTTGCCGATCCCCTCGACTGAGCAGGTTAAGGAGATCATCGGTTTGAGCTTGCGGGAAGCTATGCCTCGCTTGTTTGCAGATGTCACGGATGCACAGGTAGAGGCGTTGATCGTTCGCTATCGGGAGCACTACCTTTTTTTGGATGAGACGCCAACGCCCCTCTTTCCTGGGGTAGCGGAGGTGATCGCCCGCTTGCATGCCCAGGGTTTTATCCTGGCCGTGGCCACCGGCAAGGCCAGGGCAGGTCTGGATCGGGTTCTGCAAGAGACGGGGTTGGCCTCCTTCTTCCATGCTTCACGTGGGGCTGATGAGGCGCGCTCCAAACCGGACCCTTTGATGCTGGAGCAGTTGCTGGCAGAGTTGGAGATCCCCCTACATCAGGCTGTGATGGTGGGGGATTCAATCCATGATATGGCCATGGCCAAGCAGTTGGGCATGGCCCGTATCGGCATCAGCTGGGGTGTGCATTCAGCTGAGCGGCTTGAGATCTATCAACCCCAGGCCGTGATCGCGAGCTTGGATCTGCTGCCGACACTGCTAGCGTCAGGCCTGTCACACGGCTAGCCAGGCACGCTGTGCTGTGGCTATGGTTGTAAGGGTAACGTCACTCCCCATAACGCTAACATATCGATCAGGGCCATTAGCGGCAAGCCGATCAGGCTGTTGGGATCCCGTCCTTCAAAGGCGGTAAACAGTGTGATGCCCAACCCTTCACTCTTGAAACTGCCCGCACAATCCAGAGGTTGCTCCAACTGCAGGTAGTGTTTGATCATCTCATCGCTTAACTGACGAAAATGGACCCGATAGGGTTCGACTATGAGTTGCCTCTTGCCATTGGCTGCATCCAGCAGACAGAGTCCGGTATAAAAGGTGATGGCTTGCCCAGAGGCCTGGCGTAACTGCGCAAAAGCCGCCTCAATGGTGCCCGGCTTGCCTAGGATCTGCTGATTGATCACACACACCTGATCAGATCCGATGATCCAACCCTGATCATGGCTACTGGCCACGGCTTGGGCTTTTTCAGTAGCCAAGCGGGCCACCAGTTGCTCGGGTGTCTCCCCGGGGCGGGTGCTTTCGTCAATGTCGGGAGCTGCTGTGGTAAAGGGGAGGCCTAGTTTGTGTAGCAGAGCCTGGCGGTATTGGGAGCTGGAGGCCAGTATCAAGGGAGCCGGGAGCATGGAAGTGCCTTTCACATCGGATGGAGGGCTGATCATAATCACCAAGCCAAGATTATTCACTGAGTTTTCAGGCTTTATGGATTTTCCTTTGACTATATCTGACCATGGCTATATCATGCGCGCCTTATGGAAAAGGTGAAGTTGCCCATTAAGATTGATCCAGTTCGCTGTGCCGTGAAACGCCTTGATTATGAAGGGTTCGTTGAACGCGCTCAGCTTGAGCGGCTGGCTGAATCTGTAGTCGATGTTCAAGGTGATATCGAAGCTAAATTGTCCTTTGGTACTGATGCCCAAGGTTTGACGGTTGTTGAGGGTACTGCCCATGCCCATGTCAAACTTGAGTGCCAACGGTGCGGTGACCCTTTCGATTATCATTGCGACGTTGAGTTCATATACACTCCTCTCTCTCCCAAGATAGAGGAGGATGAGCTGCCGGATGTTTATGAGCCCATTGAGTTGGATGAAAACGGCGAAATTAATCTTCACCAACTGCTAGAGGATGAATTAATCCTCAACTTGCCCATAGTACCCATGCACGCCGAGCATGAGTGCAGGCGGGCAGGCATGCAGATGAGTTGGGGTGAGATTGCGCCTGCTGATGAACGTCCGAACCCGTTTGCAGCTCTGAACAATTTGAAACACAGTAAATGAATTAGGAGTAAGGTCAATGGCCGTACAACAGAACCGAAAAACCCGATCCAGACGTGGTATGCGTCGTTCACACGATGCACTCACTGCTACTGCTCTGACCGTGGATCAGACTTCTGGTGAAATTCACCGTCGTCACCATGTAACTGCAGACGGTTTCTACCGTGGTAAGAAGGTTATTGCTTAATTTAATTATTAAGTAAGGATACTTTTTGTCTTTTCTAACCATAGCGTTAGATTTGATGGGGGGCGACCACGGTCCCTCTGAAACAGTGCCTGCCGCCGCGCAGGCACTGTCGCTTTTGCCGCATTTAAAATTACTCTTGGTTGCCGATCAACCGAGCGTATTGTCATATCTACAGCTTTATGCGTTAGATTCACATCCCCGTGTTGAACTGATCCAGGCTTCCCAAGTGGTGTCCATGTCAGACCAACCTGCTTTTGCTTTGCGTCATCTCAAAGACTCCTCCATGTATGTGGCCATTGAGTTGGTCAAGCAGGGGCGTGCTCAGGCGTGTGTCAGCGCCGGGAACACCGGGGCTCTGATGGCGATTGCTCACCGGGTGCTGAAGTGCATCGTTGGTATCGAAAGGCCTGCGCTGATGACTTGCGTCCCTACCATGCGGGGACAGCGATCCGTGTTTCTGGATTTGGGTGCCAATGTTAATTGTGGCCCAGATAATCTTTGGCAATTTGCGGTGATGGGGCGTGTCGTTGCCGAAGTGGTGCTAGGCATTGCCAACCCGACCATAGCGTTGCTGAATGTGGGGGCTGAGGCCAACAAGGGGAATGAACAGGTCAAACAGGCCGCCGAGTTGATCACCAAAACGCCTGAGCTCAACTATATCGGCTACATAGAGGGCGATGCGCTCTTTTCCGGCGTGGCCGATGTGATTGTATGTGATGGTTTTGTGGGGAATATTGCACTCAAGACCGCAGAAGGGATGGTACGGTTACTCTCCGAGGCGAGCCATCAACAACTCAGTGGTATGGCCGGGTGGCTTCAATCGCTGTTGACTCGTTTTTTCAAGCGTCGCTTATCCCACCTGAACCCCGACCAGTATAATGGGGCAAGTCTGTTAGGATTGCGCGGCATCGTTATCAAAAGTCATGGGCGTGCCGAGAGGCATGCTTTCTCCAATGCCGTTTTGCAAGCTGTGGTAGAGGTTGAACGCCAGTTACCTCTGCGTATAGCCGAACGGCTTGAGTCAGTACTATTAGACAGGCGCTAGTCGAACCTATGTTTAGTAAAATTCTTGGTACGGGCAGTTATGTGCCCGCAATGGTTCGCACCAATGCTGATCTTGAGCGTATGGTCGAAACCAGTGATGAGTGGATTGTTGAGCGTACCGGTATAAAAGAGCGCCGTATTGCTGGTGACCATGAAACAGTGGCAACAATGGCCCATGAAGCTGCCAAACAGGCACTCGAGGCTTCTGGGATCTCGGCTGCTGAACTGGACATGATAGTGTTGGCCACCACCAGCGCAGAGAATGCGTTCCCTGCCGCCGCTTGTGAACTGCAGGCCCTGCTGGGCTGCGGTAAAATTCCTGCCTTTGATCTTTCTGCGGCCTGTGCCGGTTTTAGTTATGCCTTGAGCGTGGCGGATCAGTTTATCCGTGGTGGCATGGTTAAACGGGTTCTGGTGGTCGGTGCGGATGTCTTGTCGCGGACCTGTGATCCGACTGATCGCGGCACCATCATCATCTTTGGGGATGGCGCGGGTGCTGTGGTGTTGGAGCAATCTAGCGAACCGGGGATTCTGTCGACCCACCTGCATGCCGATGGTCGCTACGGTGAGCTGCTCAAGTTGCCCCACGCCAAGCGCGGTGACGTCCCTGATGACTTCTCTCCCTACATGTATATGAAGGGCAATGATGTATTCAAGGTGGCCGTGACGCAGTTAAGCGAGATTGTCACAGAGACCCTGGCGGCCAATGGCATTGATAAGTCAGAGCTTGACTGGTTGGTGCCCCATCAGGCCAATTACCGGATCATCAGTGCCACGGCCAAGAAGCTGGGCATGTCGATGGATCAGGTGATCCTGACATTAGACAAACATGGTAATACCTCGGCAGCCTCGGTTCCCCTGGCGTTGGATGTGGGCGTGCGCTCCGGGCGTATTCAACGGGGCCAGCTCATCCTGCTGGAAGCGTTTGGTGGTGGTTTTGCCTGGGGCTCGGCCCTGATCCGTTTCTAAATTCACAGGACAATGATGAAGATGACAAAGTTCGCGATCGCATTTCCCGGTCAAGGTTCACAAAGTGTTGGTATGTTGGCCGAGATGGCCGCTGAGTATCCGGTGATCAAAGCCACCTTTGCAGAAGCTAGTCAGGTTCTCGGTTACGATCTGTTCCAATTGGTCATGGATGGGCCAGCGGAAGAGTTGAACAAGACCTGGCGTACCCAGCCTGCGCTGCTGACCAGCTCAGTTGCTCTGTGGCGTGTTTGGCAAGAGTTGGGTGGTGCACAACCTGAAGTCATGGCCGGTCATAGCCTGGGTGAATACTCTGCTCTGGTATGTGCTGGTGCCTTGGCTTTTAGCGATGCCGTGAAGTTGGTTGAGTTGCGTGGTTTAGCCATGCAGGAAGCCGTGCCGGAAGGGGTGGGCGCCATGTCGGCCATCATTGGCTTGGACAATGATCTTATCGCTGAAAACTGTCGTCAGGCTGCGCAAGGGCAGGTGGTTTCTCCTGTCAATTTCAACTCGCCTGGTCAGGTGGTCATTGCCGGCCATAAAGAGGCGGTGGAGCGAGCTAATGTGCTGATGAAAGAGTCAGGTGCCAAGCGGGCGTTGCCCCTGCCGGTAAGCGTGCCTTCCCATTGTGCTCTGATGCAGCCTGCTGCTGATAAGCTGGCACTGGCGCTTGCTGAGATCGAAATACAGCAACCGCTGATCCCGGTGATTAACAACGTGGACGTGACGGCGGAAACCGATCCGGCCAAGATCAAGAGTGCTATGGTGCGTCAGCTATTCAGCCCGGTTCGTTGGACCGAGACGGTTGAATCCATGGCCAATGTTGGTGTGGAACTTGCGGTCGAAATGGGCCCGGGTAAGGTGTTGAGCGGACTGGCCAAGCGTATTGATAAGCGCGTTGAAGGCGTGGCCGCCAATGATCCGGCATCGATGCAAGATGTGCTGGCCAAACTGCAATAACAGACCGTTTCTCTTAAAGGAAAGATCATGAGTTTCAATGATAAAGTTGTACTGGTTTCCGGGGCGAGTCGTGGGATTGGCCGTGCCATCGCCGAGGCCTTTGTAGCTAAGGGAGCCAAGGTGGTGGGGACGGCTACCAGCCAAAGTGGTGCAGAGGCTATCTCGGCTTATCTTGGCGATGCCGGTTGTGGTTTGGTGTTGAATGTAACTAGCCCTGAATCAATCGAATCTCTTTTTGCTGCGATCAAAGAGAAGTTTGGTGAGGTCGATATTCTCATCAATAATGCCGGTATTACGCGGGATAACCTGCTGATGCGCATGAAAGACGATGAGTGGCAGGATATTATTGATACCAACCTGACCTCTTTGTATCGTCTGAGCAAGCCGGTGCTGCGTGCCATGATGAAAAAACGCTATGGCCGCATCATCAATATCGGCTCCGTGGTGGGCACCATGGGCAATGCGGGTCAGACCAATTATGCGGCCGCCAAAGCCGGTTTAATTGGTTTTACCAAGTCGCTGGCTCGTGAAGTCGCATCACGTGGCATCACGGTGAACGCCGTCGCTCCTGGCTTTATCGAAACGGATATGACCCAGGCTCTGACAGAAGAGCAGCGAGGTGGCATCCTGAGTCAGGTGCCAGCCAATCGACTGGGAGATCCGAAAGAGATCGCTGCGGCCGTGTTATTTCTAGCTTCTGATGAAGCCGCTTATGTGACAGGTGAGACGTTACATGTCAATGGCGGCATGTATATGGTCTAGTCAGCAGGACAAATAGTGGTCATATTTATGCAGTTTTTTAGGCGATGGATGTCTAAAATCCTGGTTTGACCACGCCTAACAGTCTTGCAAACTATGAACAATCGAATAAACTACTGCAACGACACGCAATTGCGTATTTCTAAAGGAAAAATCAGGTCATGAGCAATATCGAAGAACGCGTTAAGAAAATCATCATCGAGCAACTGGGCGTCAAGGAAGAAGACGTTAAGTCAGAAGCTTCTTTTGTCGATGATCTGGGCGCTGACTCTCTGGATACCGTTGAGCTGGTAATGGCGCTGGAAGAAGAGTTCGACACTGAAATTCCTGATGAAGAAGCAGAAAAGATCACCACAGTTCAAGCTGCTATCGATTACATCAATTCCAATCAGGATTAATCTCCTGGTCTACAAGAGCGGCTAGAGGCCGCTCTTGTTTCTTTTGCATCTTTTTTAATTTTACCTCGCGGAGGCAATCCTGTGTCAAAACGCAGAGTTGTGGTGACCGGTCTGGGTATGCTTTCACCTGTTGGTAATTCTGCTGAAATCTCCTGGCAGGCATTGCTGCAAGGCCAGAGTGGAATCACCAACATCGAGCACTTTGATACGACTGAATTTCCAACCAAGTTTGCTGGTTTGGTAAAAGAGTTCGATCCTGAGCAGTTCGGTATTTCTCGCAAAGACGCCCGTAAGATGGATTTATTCATCCAGTATGGCGTGGCGGCAGGTCTTCAAGCGCTGGACGATTCTGGACTTGAGATCACAGAACAAAATGCCCCCCGTGTTGGCGTGGCAGTGGGTTCCGGTATTGGTGGTCTGGGGCTGATTGAGCAGAATCATTTCAGTTTGATCGCTGGCGGACCGCGTAAGCTCAGTCCCTTTTTCGTGCCTTCGACCATCATCAACATGGCCTCGGGGCATATTTCCATCATGAAAGGGTTGCGTGGGCCGAATATCGCGGTCACTACGGCCTGTACCACGGGTACCCATGCCATTGGCTTCGCCGCTCGGATGATCGCCTACGGCGATGCCGATGTGATGGTGTGTGGTGGTACGGAAAAAGCGTCCACGCCTATGGGCATGGGTGGTTTTGCCGCCGCTAAGGCTCTCTCCACGCGCAACGATGAACCGCAAAAGGCCAGTCGTCCTTGGGACAAGGATCGCGATGGTTTTGTGCTGGGGGATGGCGCGGGTGTGTTGGTGCTGGAAGAGTACGAACATGCCAAGGCGCGTGGTGCCAGGATTTATGCCGAGTTTGTTGGCTTTGGTATGAGTGCTGATGCTAACCATATGACTGCACCACCAGAAGATGGTTCAGGCGCGGCCTTGGCCATGCATAATGCTATCTTGGATGCAGGCCTGACTCCTGAGCAGATTGGCTACGTGAATGCTCATGGCACGTCGACTCCGCTGGGTGATTTGGCTGAGTTGCGCGCCATGAAACGCACTTTCGGTGAGCATGCCAACAAGTTGATGATTAGCTCCACCAAATCTATGACCGGCCACCTGTTGGGTGCGGCGGGTGCGATTGAGGCTATCATTACCATATTGGCGTTGCGAGATCAGATTGCTCCTCCGACCATCAATCTGGACAATCCAGACGATGAGTGCGATCTGGATCTGGTACCGAATGTTCCCAGAAAAGCCGAGTTTGAGTATGCACTCTCCAACTCTTTTGGCTTCGGTGGTACAAACGGCTCCTTGATTTTCAAGCGCGTCTAACTCTGGTAGCAAATGGTAAGGGCCTGGTACTCTGTATCAGGCCCTTTTTTATGGGAAATATTAGCTATGTGGCTCGTCAATGGCCAGCCAAGTGACAGTGTCTCGGTGCAGGATCGAGGATTGACGCTTGGCGATGGTTTCTTTACTACGATCCAATTGCGCCATGGTCGTCCTTTGCTGTGGCGGTTACATGCCCAGCGTTTGCAGGATTCAGCTGAGCGACTGCGGATGCCAGCCCCAGACATTGACTCCATTTATACCCGATTACAGCAATTAGCTTCGCATGGCCCGGCAGAGGCTTGCGGTAAGGTCATACTGACGCGAGGCCAGGGTGCTCGAGGATATGGCATTGACGGCTGTGGCCAGCCAACGGAAATAGTCAGTGTGCATGGCTATCCATCACATTACCGTCAGTGGCAACATAACGGCATCTGTTTGGGTGTTTGCCAAGGTCGATTGGGGAGCTCATCACTCCTGGCTGGGCTCAAGAGCCTCAATCGTCTGGAGCAAGTATTGCTCAAAGCCGAGTTGGAGGCACGAGGTTTACCCGAAGCTGTGGTGCTGGATGGTGGGGGCGCTGTGGTGGAATGTGTAACGGCAAATTTATTTTGGTGCCGAGATTCCGTAGTATACACGCCTACACTGGAGTGCTCGGGCGTTGCTGGCGTCATGCGAGCCTGGGTGCTGGCACAGCTCAGTCAGCTAGGGCTGGATTGCCATGTGGTTTCGGCACCCTTGAGTGAGCTGCTGAGCGCCGATGCCGTTTTTATTACTAATGCCTTGATGGAAGTGGTCCCTGTTTGTGGAATTGAAAATGTTATCTACACCAATCATAGCCTGGCGCGACGGTTGCAAACGCTGTTTGCTCAAGCGGCCTAAGCTTTATCTGAGTTTGCTGCTGAGTGTTGCCATACTGGGTAGTGGGCTATTTTGGGGTCACTATCAACTGACGCGTCTGGACGAAATGGTGCTGCAGGGGCCGACTCGGCTGTTTACTGTGAAAAAGGGGATGTTGGCCAAGCAGTTAGTGCAAGAGTTGGCGGTAAAGCCGGTTTCGCCCTTCTGGACCACTCTCTGGCTCAAGTTGCATCCTGAGTTGGCTCAGGTGCGGATGGGCACCTACAAGCTGGAGTCTGGCTGGTTGGTCAGTCATGCGCTATTGCTGTTTAATAGCGGCAAAGAGGTCTTGTTTTCGGTCACGCTGGTTGAGGGGGGGCGCATTGAGGATTTTATCCGTACCCTGCAGCAGACGCCCTATGTTGAAAGCACCCTGGACGAGGATGATGCCGACGACGTGCGCAGCGAGTTAGCGCTTGAGCTGGATAATCTCGAGGGGCTGTTTTTAGCAGAGACGTATGCCTATACGGCGGGGACCCGGGATATCGATATCTTGCGGCGTGCCAAAGATCATATGGATAAATATCTGGCTCATAGCTGGGCCTCTCGCAGTAAGGGATTGCCGTACAAGAGCCCGTACGAGGCGCTTATCATGGCCTCCATCATAGAGAAGGAGACGGGGAAGGCTGGTGAGCGACCACTCATTGCCTCGGTCTTTCTCAATCGACTGCGTAAGGGGATGCGCTTACAGACAGATCCCACCGTCATTTATGGCATCAAGGATCGCTATGACGGCAACATTCGCAAGGCAGATCTGCAGGATGATAACCCCTATAACACTTATCTGATTGAGGGGTTACCGCCGACGCCGATTGCCATGCCGAGCAAGGCCGCGATCCAGGCGGCCCTGCACCCAGCCACATCGCCCTACTACTATTTTGTGGCTAAGGGGGGGGGTGAACACTATTTTTCTAAAACCCTGGATGAACACAATCGTGCTGTTCATCGCTACCTATTGAGTCGCTCCTGATGGCTGGAAAATTTATCGTGATCGAAGGTCTGGAGGGGGCGGGGAAGAGTTCTGCTGTCAGACACGTTGAAGAGTGGCTACACAGCCAGGGCATTGAGCGTATTGAACTGACCCGTGAGCCGGGAGGCACACCTTTAGCCGAGCGCATGCGGGCTATCGTTAAGGAAGTTCATGAAGAGCCTTTGACCATACAGGCTGAACTGTTGCTCATGTATGCCGCACGGGTACAGCTGGTCGAAACACGTATCAAGCCAGCTCTCGCCCAGGGACACTGGGTGATTGGGGATCGCCATGATCTCTCCTCTCAAGCCTATCAGGGGGGCGGGCGCGGCATCGATGCGCGATTGATCCAGCAGATCAAAAGCGCCGTTCTCGGTAGTTTTGCCCCCGATCTCACCCTCTATCTGGACATAGATCCTGAGTTAGGTTTGGCCCGAGCCCGAGCCCGCGGCGAACTGGATCGTATTGAACAGGAAAAACTGGAGTTCTTCATCCGTACCCGCCAGCGCTATCTGGAACTGGCGCGTCAAGATCCGCAGATCAGGGTCATTGATGCCAGCCAATCGGAGGCTGAGGTGGCTAATGCGATTATTCAGGCTCTAGAGCTCAGCTTATGTACCCCTGGTTAACCGAATACTGGCAAACCTGGTTAGCCGCTTTTGGTGAAGGGCGATTGGCCCATGCTTGGCTTATCAGCGGTCCAGCTGGCTTGGGAAAGTTGGCATTGGCCCAAGCCATGGCGCGGACTCTCCTGTGCCAGCAGCCGGGAGCAGATGGCGCCTGTGGCTTTTGCCATGCTTGTGAGCTGATAGCGCATGGTAACCACCCCGACTTGCAGTTGGTAGGGCAAATCGATGAGAAGAGTATCGGCGTCGATGCCATTCGTGCCGTGATCGCCCAGCTCAATGGTAGTGCGCAGCTGGCTGGAGGCAAGGTGGTGATCTTGGCCCGAGCCGAAGCCATGACTGAGGCGGCGGCAAATGCCTTGCTAAAAACCTTGGAAGAGCCCGCCGGTCGATCCATGCTGGTATTGCTGTCCGATCACCCCAATCGTTTGTTACCAACCATTCTCAGCCGTTGCCAGAAGATGGCAATCCGCATTCCTGAGCCACAATCCCTGCTGGGGTGGTTGCATCAGCAAGAGGAGGGGCGGCAAGCGAGTGTGTTGCATCTACGCTTGAACCAATATGCTCCCCTGCAGACATTAGCCTATTTACGCAATGGCTTGGAGGTAAAACGACACGCCCTACTGGCTGCCCTGCTCCAAGCGCTAATCCAGCCTAGTCGCCTAAGTAGCCTAGTGACACAAATTGTTGCCACTTCGCCCCATGCCCTTCATTGGCTGCACTATCTGTTGCTGGATGCACTCAAGGCGCAGAGCGGTTGCAGGACGGAGCAGTGGACCATGAGTGATGCCGCGGCGTGTGTTGAGCGGCTTGGTAATTACTCGACAGAACATCTATTGCGCGCCTTGTCGTCGTTACAGACGCTGATTTCTCCTGCCGAGGGTATGGTCACGGCCATACCCAGCCTTCACATCACGCAGTGGTGTAATTCTCTTATTACCGAGGAGCCTGATTTTGCTCGTTGATTCACATTGTCACCTTGACCGACTCGATTACCAGACCAAACATGCCCATATCGCCGATGCGGTGGCGAAGGCCACGGCGCGCGGGGTATCCCATTTACTCTGTGTCTCGGTCACCCTGGAGCAGTTTCCAGGTATGTTGGAGAAGATCACGCCTTTTCCACAAGTCTTTGCCTCCTGCGGTGTGCATCCATTGGATCAGGAGAGCCGCTGGAGCGAAGAGCAATTGCGGGCTCTGGCCGTGCACCCGCGGGTAGTGGCGATCGGTGAGACAGGCTTGGATTATTTTTATCACCCAGAGCATAAAGCAATACAGCAGCAGGCCTTTCGCACACATATTCAGGTGGCGCGTGAGCTGAATAAGCCCCTGATCATCCACACCCGGGATGCCCGGCAGGATACGTTGGCTATCTTGCGTGAAGAGGGGGCGGATGCCGTTGGTGGGGTTCTGCACTGTTTCACCGAGGATTGGGCCATGGCCGAGGCGGCGATGGAGCTGGGCTTTTATATCTCCATCTCGGGCATAGTGACCTTCCGCAATGCCGATCAATTAAGGGATATTACTCGTCGTCTCCCGCTTGAGCGGCTGCTACTGGAAACCGATGCCCCCTATCTGGCGCCGGTTCCCCATCGAGGCCAAGAGAATGAGCCTGCCTATGTGCGGGATGTGGCTGAATATGTGGCTTGGCTGCGAAATTGCTCGGTTGAGGAGATAGCCCAGAGCACCTCGGAAAACTTCTTCAAACTTTTTGCCTTGGCGCGATCCTGAGCTTGGCTGGACTTGGTGGTGTTTGGTGAACTGTGAGCTCAAATGCTTGTGGCATTGCGGATTGTTCCGCTAGCGGTCTACAAAATTAACTAGACTGTAATGGTTATCTCCATTTTGAGTGTTCATCTCTATGCAAAAACCCGAGATCCCCATGGAGGAGCCGCAACGTCTGATGGCGTTGCATGAGTTGGGGGTGCTTGATACCGAGCCCTGTGAGCGATTTGATCGGATCACGCGGCTGGCGGCCAGGCTTTTTCATGTGCCTATTGTGCTGGTCAGTTTGGTCGATGAGCATAGACAATGGTTCAAGTCGTGTTTGGGGTTGGATGTCACCGAGACGCCACGCGATGCGTCATTTTGTGCCCATGCCATATTGAGTGAGCAGATGCTGGTAGTGGAGGATGCGCTAACGGATGTGCGCTTTGCCGATAATCCTTTGGTGCTGGTTGAGCCTAAGATCCGTTTCTATGCGGGTCAGCCATTGCATGGGCGGGACGGATTGCGGATCGGTACGCTCTGTCTCATCGATGTGTTGCCCCGGTCGTTTTCTGCCCAAGAGCGTTCTTTATTGCAAGACCTGACTCGGATGATCGAGCATGAGCTGAGTTTACTGGGTGATAAAGCAAACTGATCAGCGTAAGCCATAACCAGACCACCCGGGAGATGCCAGGTGGCATGGTATGGGTGTGCTTATTCGCAGCAGCGTCCCTTGGCCAGATTACCCACTATCACGGCTAACGCTATGATGAGATAGACGGCAAAGAACAATACCAGCCACTGCGGCATCTCCCAACCTAGGAGTGACCATTGGCGTTCGGCACAGTCGCCAGTCGGGTTAAATAGCCAAGGGATCCATCGATCCAACGGCAACCATGACGGGAACTCAGCAAAGGGCGAGCAGGTGTTGAAGGGGGAGGGATTGAGCTGGATATCGACATGGCGCAATGTGAGGCGTAAACCTTCAAAGGCAGAACCCGCCCATAAGAGTAGTGCTGGCCAGCGCAGCCACAGTTTCTTGGGGTTCACCAAGGCAAGCAGCGCGGCAGCCATGATCCCGAAGATGGCAATGCGCTCATAGATACACATCACACAGGGGTTTAGGCCCATCACATGCTGGAAGAAGAGCCCACAAAACTCGAAAAACAGGGTGGAAGCCAGTAGCAACAACCAAGCGGTGCGCTGTTGGGTAATCAATCGAATGAAGGCAATCATGAGAGCCTCGTGCCAGGATAAAGAGGCTCTCGATTAAAAGATAAAAACAGCGAAAAGGGAAGGGGAAACAATGTGATGGCAGGCAAAAGGCTCAATGCTGCGAACAGGCGCTAGGCTCCTTATCGGGTTACCATTTCCGCTTCGGCTGAAATAGCACATCCAGATCGTCTTTTTTCTCTTTCATCTCATCCAGCTCTTTCTGATTGGCTTGCTCCTGAGCATCGGCCATTTCACGCAGTCGCATGCGCATGTCCTCTTCTCGGGTGATGAGCCAAGCATCCTTGTCATGGATTGCGGCCAGCGTGGTGACGCCCTTGGTCAGCATCTGTTTTGCCGAACCAAACTGGCGCTGGATTTGGGCATCCATAGCCCGTTGTATCAGGTTGGATATGTTGATCTTCAGTAACAACAATTCCAAACGGCGATCTTCACTGCCGAAAGCCTGTGGATCTATTTTACCCTTGTTATGCTCGATACGAACCACAGCCCGGATCTTTTTCACCAACTGCAGCATCTGCAGTGCCTGACGGTCACTATCGGGCGTGCGAAAGGCACTCTCTTCGTTATTGGAATAGTGCTCTTGCACATAGTTAATCTGAGCCGTGACATCCTGGATGCGTTGGCGTACCGAGTTCAGATTAGGGCTAACATGCAGGATCGCCTTGAGGGCATCCAGAATGCGGTTTTGCAGCAACAACACCAAGGTCTTGGTGTAGGGGAGACGATTGGCATTCAACAGCAGTTCATCAGACTCATCGATGAGCTGTTTTTGCTTGGACATGGTGTAGCGGCGATCCGATTCCTGCTTCTGCTTGTACTGCTGCACTATGTTGTAGGTAATGACCAGAAACAGAAGTGCACCGATAGACAGTAGCACCAGGGTTAAAATCATAGTGGCCTCAATTTCCTGTCGGTGAATACGGTTCTAATACGCTCTGGTTACTATAACACCTCCCTCTAATTGTAACGAAGGGGAGAGGTCGCAGAATTTACAAACGAACCAGCTTTGTCGCTCCGGGACGGTTTTTGTCAGCGTCGACCATCTAGTATATCGACTCTGAGATGCAGATTATTAAGTAATCTTTGTTACTATTATCACAAGGCTCTCTTATTCTGGAATGCTATGAAACTGCAGCAACTGCGTTATATCGTCGAAGTGGCCAACCACAGCCTGAATGTCTCTGCCACTGCTGAGAGCCTCTACACCTCGCAACCCGGGATCAGCAAGCAGGTGCGCATGTTGGAGGATGAGCTTGGCGTGCAGATCTTTGAGCGCAGTGGTAAGCATCTGACTCAGGTTACTCCGGCAGGGCGGGATATATTGAAGATATCCCAAGAGATCCTGGCCAAGGTTGAAAGTATTCGCTCGGTGGCCGGGCAATATACCAATCCAGATGAGGGCACCTTGAATATCTCCACGACCCATACCCAGGCCCGGTATGCGTTGCCAGGGGTGATCCGCTCCTTCATCAAGCGCTATCCCAAGGTGTCATTACACATGCATCAGGGCTCGCCAGCCCAACTGAGTGAATCAGTGGCTAAAGGCACCACGGATTTTGCCATTGCCACCGAGGCACTGCATCTTTATCAGGATTTGGTAATGCTGCCCTGCTACCACTGGACTCGTAGCATGCTGGTGCCTAAAGGGCATCCACTGACCGAGTTGGAGCATGTCGGTATTGCCGAACTGGCCCAATATCCCTTAGTCACCTATACATTCGGTTTTACGGGTCGTTCCGAGCTGGACTCCGCATTCAGTCGCGCTGGCTATGAACCGCGCATTGTATTCACCGCAACCGATGCCGATGTGATCAAGACTTATGTTCGCTTGGGGCTTGGGGTCGGAGTTATTGCCAGCATGGCTATTGATCCGGAGACGGATCAGGATTTAGTGGAAATTGACGGTAGCCATCTGTTTCAGTTTAGTACCACCAAGATCTGTTTCCGACGGGGCATATTCTTACGCAGCTACATGTATGACTTCATGGAGTTGTTTGCGGCACACCTGACTCGAGACGTGGTGGACAAGGCGCTGGCCTTGAAAACGCCTTATGAGGTGGAGCAGTTGTTTGACAATATTAAGCTGCCGGTTCGCTAGTCACAACAGAGCATCAAGGTTGCACACTAGCGAGATGGCTGAGCGGGGGTAGCCAGAGCTAGTCGGCAAGCTGGCCTGCTAAATCGTACAAGATACGTGCCGTTGCCCCCCAGATGAGGTGCTGCTGTAGCGAGCAGCCCACTACCATCTGGGTTTGTCCGCCTCGGATCAGGGGCCAGTGTCCGTAGTTTTGTCTCTCCAGCAGAGGTTGGAGTGGTAGCTCAAAGGCTTCTGCCACCTCCTCGCGGGTCAACTGCAGTCGATAGTCCGGCACCAGCGTGGCCACGAAGGGGGTAATGATAAAGCCGCTTACGGTATGGTACTCGGGCAAGTGGCCCCACACCTGGATGTCATGGCTGGCTATGCCTAACTCCTCCTGGGTTTCACGCAGTGCCGTCTGTCGTAAGGAACCATCCTCCGCATCATATTTGCCACCAGGAAAACAGATCTGCCCGGCATGGTGCCTCAGGTGCAGGCTGCGACGGGTCAGCAGTACAAACAACTCTTGCTGGCGCTCGATAAGTGGGATCAATACGGCGGCAGGCTGATAGGTTTGAGCCGCGGAGTGACGGGCACTGGCTACCTGTGGGGATAGCAAGAAGCGGCTGCGTAGTGCCTTGGCTGTGTTCACTCGGCCATTCCTGTGGCTATCGATCCCTCTAGCGCCCCATACTGGGTGAGTACAGGCAGTATCTTGCCCAGCTTGTGGAAGGTTTCTGCATACTCGTCATCAACTTGAGAATCGGCTACCAGACCTCCTCCGGCCCAGACATAGAGTTCACCCTGTTCGGCAACGAGGGTGCGAATGGTGATGCTGGTGTCCATGCGTCCACTCTGGCTGAGATAACCTATGCTGCCGCAATAGGCACTGCGGCGTTGGGGCTCTAACTCCTCAATGATCTCCATGGCGCGGATCTTGGGCGCACCTGTAATGGATCCCCCTGGAAAGCAGGCGCGCAGCAAGTCGGTAGCACTGTAGGTTGGATCTAACCCCCCTGTGACGGTGGAAACCAGATGATGCACAGCGGGGAAAGACTCCACGGCAAACAGGCTCGGCACCTGTACACTCCCTGGGCGGCAGACGCGCCCTAAATCATTGCGCAACAGATCCACTATCATCAGATTCTCAGCTCTATCCTTATCCGCTTGCTGTAGCTCGTGGATTGCGGCTTCATCGGCCTGATGATCCGTATGGCGGGGACGCGTGCCCTTGATCGGTTTGGTTGACACCTCACCCTGCTCGAGGGCTAAGAATCGTTCGGGTGAGAGACTGAGTATGCTGGCTTGGGGTAAGCGCAGGAAGGCAGAAAAAGGGGCCTGATTTTCCGCGCTTAGACGGCAATAGGCCTGCCAGGTATCCCCGCGATAGGGGGCCTGAAAACGTTGGGTCAGGTTAATTTGGTAGCAATCGCCAGATAATAGGTAGGCTTGGACTCGGGCAAAGCGCTGGCGATAACCGGCCTCATCCATGTTGGCGTGCCAGGGGCCGGTCAGTGAAAACGGCTCCGGTGTCGTGGGCGCGGCAGTCATGGTTTGCCACCATGCCATGCGCTTGGCCAGATGCTCGGCACTGCCCCTGACCACCAGATGAGCCTGTTGCAACTGCCTGTCTAACACCCAGCCCCAGTCATAGATCCCCATGGCCAGATCGGGAACTGTCAGATCAGCTTCAGCCTGCTGGGGAAGTTGTTCAAAACGTCGGCCCAGATCATAGCCCAAGAGTCCCATGGCTCCGCCGGTGAAGGGGAGTAGGCCCTCATAGTGCGGGGTTAGAGGCCCAAGTAGGCGGGTCTGGAGCTGTTCCAACAGCCACAGAGGGTCGGCTTCGCTTTCACGGTTTGTTCCCCCCTCATGAATGCTGGTTCGAGAGCCATGGGTTTCCAGAGTGGCGAGGGGATCGGCGCACAGTATGTGGTAACGGCTGTCGATATGCTCCGCGCTAGCTGACTCCAGCAGCATGGCCCAGGGCTGGTGGGCAATAGTGGCGAAGAGTTGGCGGCCGGCACTGTCAGGTGCAAGTTGCAGCTCGGCAAAGGTGAAGGTTTTGATGGTCACTGGGGTCGGCATTATATAATCCAAACAACAGATTAAGTCGTGCAAATGGCGCTGGCTTGACGTGCAGCGTATCATAAGCGGACAAGAGACAGGAGTGTTCTACTCGGTAGGGCGGTCGGCCGCCTAGCAAGCCCCTCCCGTGAGGCCATAAAAGAGGATGTTATGAGCGTGATTAAGCAGCAGGATTTCATCGATTCTATCTTCGATGCACTGCAATTTATTTCCTATTACCACCCGCTTGATTTCGTACAGGCGATGAGTGCGGCCTATGAGCGTGAAGCGAGCCCTGCGGCTAAAGATGCCATCGCCCAGATCCTGATCAACTCACGGATGGCTGCCGAAGGCCACCGTCCGCTGTGCCAAGATACCGGCATAGTGACCTGTTTTGTTAAAATTGGCATGCAAGTGCAGTGGGAAAGTACCCTGACTGTTCAGGAGATGGTGGATGAGGGGACGCGCCGAGCCTATACCTATCCAGATAATCCGCTGCGACTCTCAGTGCTGGCCGATCCAGCAGGCAAACGACTCAATACCCGTGATAATACCCCGGCTGTGGTGCATATCGAGCTGGTTGCAGGTGACAAGGTTGAGGTTTTGATCGCCGCTAAGGGCGGCGGGTCAGAGAACAAGTCAAAACTGGTGATGCTTAATCCGTCTGATTCTGTCGTCGATTGGGTTCTGGATACCGTCTCGAAACTGGGTGCGGGTTGGTGTCCGCCCGGCATGTTGGGGATTGGTATTGGCGGGACAGTGGAAAAAGCGGTGCTGATGGCCAAAGAGTCTCTGATGGAAGATATTGATATTCAGGATCTTATTGCTCGCGGTCCGAGTTGCAAGGAAGAGGAGCTCAGGATCGAGCTCTACCACAAGATCAATCAGCTCGGGATCGGGGCTCAAGGATTGGGCGGTGTGACTACAGTGCTGGATGTAAAAATCAAATCTGCACCCACTCACGCTGTTTCCCTACCGGTTGCTATCATCCCCAATTGCGCGGCCACCCGTCACATCCACTTTACCCTAGATGGCTCGGGGCCTGCCGAGTTGCTGCCGCCAAGTCTGGATGCCTGGCCGCAGATCAGCTGGGAGGGGGGGAAGACGGCACGGCGTGTCGACCTGGATGGCATCACCAAAGAGGAGATCTCGACCTGGAAGGTTGGTGAAACTCTGCTTATCTCCGGTACCATATTGACCGGACGTGATGCGGCCCATAAGCGGATACAGGATCTACTGGCCGCCGGTGAGCCTCTGCCAGAGGGGGTGGATTTTCGCGGCAAATTTATTTACTACGTGGGCCCCGTTGATCCGGTGCGAGATGAGGTGGTTGGTCCCGCAGGCCCGACCACCTCGACGCGCATGGATAAATTCAGCGAAACTATGCTCGGTGAAGCGGGTCTGTTTGGCATGATTGGCAAATCCGAACGTGGCCCCACGGCCATTACTGCTATCAAGAAGCACAATGCGGCCTATCTGATGGCGGTGGGAGGCGCGGCGTATCTGGTCTCCAAAGCCATCAAGAAGGCGCGCAAGGTGGCGTTTGAAGATCTGGGCATGGAGGCCATCTACGAGTTCGAGGTGGTCGATATGCCCGTGACTGTGGCGGTAGATAGTCAGGGTCACAATATCCATGAGATCGGCCCCGCCCATTGGAAAGCCATACTGCAGCCGCTTGAGGTCAAAACCATAGAGTGACGCTGAACAAGGGAGGCTTAGTGCCTCCCTTGTTGCATAAATAGACAAACGCATTATTTGATCCAAAATTTATATTGTAATCATAGAGCTGTTTCCCTATTATCCCGCCCGTCGTCAGGCAAACCTGATGGACAAGGCGATGAATTCGCGCCTTAAACAAGAGTTCAAAAAACGGTGAGGTGTCCGAGTGGCTGTCCAGTCTGCGAAGCAGACGATAAGAAGAGCACGCATGGCGTGCGACGCAGCTACCAAGCACAGCACTGGAAAACAGGTGATGAATTCACGCCTTAAACAAGAGTTCAAAAAAACGGTGAGGTGTCCGAGTGGCTGTCCAGTCTGCGAAGCAGACGATAAGAAGAGCACGCAAAGCGTGCGACGCAGCCACCAAGCTCAGTACTGGAAAACAGGTGATGAACTCACGCCTTAAACAAGAGTTCAAAAAAACGGTGAGGTGTCCGAGTGGCTGAAGGAGCACGCCTGGAAAGTGTGTATACGGCAACGTATCGAGGGTTCGAATCCCTCCCTCACCGCCATCTTGAAAGAAGAGCTGCAGTAATGCGGCTCTTTTTGTCTGTGCAATTTCTTGCAAGAGGGAGGGTGAGAAGCCTCGTAGGTTCGAGCCGAGCGCAGCGAGACAACATCGCGTAGCGATGGCCCCGAAGGGGGGCGCGCCAGCGCATAATCCCTCCCTCACCGCCATCTTGAAAGAAGAGCTGCAGCAATGCGGCTCTTTTTGTATTCGCAATTTCCCGCAAGAGGGCGGGTGAGAAGTCTCGTGGGTTCGAGCCGAGCGCAGCGAGACAACGTCGCGTAGCGATGGCCCCGCAGGGGGGCGCGTCAGCGCATCATCCCTCCCTCGTCGCCATCTAATTTACGAATCAACCCTATGAATATCATAGGGTTTTTTGTATCTAGAATATGCAGATCGGCCAGTGTCACATGAAGGTGTCTCACTATGCCGAGCTATATGCTGAAAAACCGTAATGGCAACGACTATACCCGCATCATCTTTCCTCTCATCTTGAAGCAATCTGGCTGTCCTGCCGAGGGCCAAATTTCGCTGCAAACCAAGGAATACTCCCTTGCAAGTATGCGAAATCTGCTTGTTGCGCATCGTTTGAAATCCCTAATTGCAACACTCGCTACTCGCCTAAAGAGGACAGTGTCACCAACCGATGGATTAAGGCCCTTACTGGAGTCAGAACTGGCGCAGATTCGTCTTGGTCCTGAGGCGAGTCAGCCCCTACGCCTACGCCTGCGACAGCTGAGCACGCAACCGCACAGCCAGGAGATCGACGAAGGTGCGGATCTTGGCTGATGAGAGCCGCCCTTCGCGGTGCAGTATGTGGACTGGCAGTGCGGGATTCTCGAATTGGCCGAGGACTCTCTGTAGCTTGCCGGTCGCCAGGGCGTCGGCGACCTGATAGGAGAGCAGGCGAGTGATGCCAAGCCCGGCGATTGCCGCTGCGGCTGCCGAGTCGTTGTCGCTGACACTCAGCTGCGGCTTGAACTTGACGCTGTGGGGCGCCCCGTTCAGGGTGAAGCGGAATTCGTTAGTAGGGGTCAGCCCTCGCGCCACAATGATGCGATGGTTTACCAGATCGCCGGGCGTGGTTGGTGTGCCGTGCTTCACCAGATAGTCCGGTGATGCAAAGAGCTCCCGACGAACCTCTCCAACCCGCAGCGCCCGGTAGGAGGAATCGGGCAGTTCGCCGATGCGCACGGCCACATCTACCCCCTCTTCCAGCATGTTCACCACCCGGTCGACGAACAGTGCATTAACCTCAACCTCCGGATACTGTTGCAGATAGTCGATGATGCTCGGTATCACATGGAGACGACCAAAGAGGACCGATGCGGTGAGGGTGAGCTGGCCGCGAGGTTCGGCGTTGATGCCCAGAACAGCGTCATCGGCCTCATTGGCGAGGTTAATAACGTGGCGGGCGTCTTCGAAGTACTTCTGACCAGCATCGGTCATTCTGACGTGGCGAGTGGTGCGGTTTAGCAGCTTGACGCCGAGGCGTTCCTCCAGGGCGGCAATGGCTCTGGTCACCGCCGGTGGTGACAGCTGCAGCCGGCGCGCTGCGCTGGCGAATCCTCCGGCTTCGACCACGGCAACGTAGACACTCATCAAATGCAATCGGTCCATCAATAATTCCACCAAGTGAAATAGTTAATTGGATTTTGCATGCATTCTTTGTTTTAGCGAAATGGAAAATACTGTATCTGCCAGCTCGATTGACCCACAAGCAGATGGCAACCCCATTTACGCACCGGAGAACAACCATGAGTCGCATCACTACTATCCGTCACGACAATGCCAGCGAGGAACAACGCAGCCTGCTGGACGCCATTCACGCCCAGTTGGGCATGGTGCCGAACTTCCTGCGGGTGTTTGCCAACTCCCCGGACGCACTCAAGGCTTTTCTCGGCTTGCATCACATCGCCAGCCACGGCTCACTGGATGGCGCGACCCGTGAACGCATCGCCCTCGCGCTCGCCCAGAAGAATGAATGCGAATACTGTCTTTCCGCACATAGCGCCATCGGCCGCAAGGCGGGACTGGACGCGGCAGAGATCGGCGCTAACCGGGCCGGCTCCAGCCACGATGCCAAGGCGGCCGTGGCTGTCAAGTTTGCTCGTGCCCTGGCCGAGCACAATGGCGAAGTGACGACCAATGAACTGCAGGAGATGCGCGACGCCGGTTTCAGCGAGGCAGAGATTGTTGAGGTGATCACCCACGTTGGCATGAACGTGCTGACCAACATTCTCGGCAAGGCCAGCCGCGTCGAGATCGATTTTCCACATGTGGCGTTACAGCCATCAGCCTGAGTCCTGGGCTGCCCGCCCAGGGATGGACGTGGCCCAAGGCGGGGCGAGAGGCTTGCTCACGCCCCGTCATTTTAGTGTGCCATTGCCTCTGGCCCTGGTATCGCGATCACGCTGTTGTACGCCATAAGGAGCAAGATGATGGCCCGTCCCTTTGCCAAGATCAGCTTCACCCCCGATGTTCAGGCGGTGCAACGTGCCATGGGCAGTCGCGCAGCTTATCAGGCCGCTGAGTCAGGCCCTGTCGAAGAGACGCTCCTTGGCGACGCAGAGCAGGCGTTTATCGCCGGGCGCGACAGCTTTTATCAGGCAACGGTGAGCCAGACGGGCTGGCCTTATGTGCAGCATCGCGGCGGACCTGCGGGCTTCCTGAAAGTGCTGGATGAGCGCACCATAGGTTATGCCGATTTCAGTGGCAACCGCCAGTATCTCTCGGTCGGCAACCTGCGTGGCGATGACCGTGTCAGCCTGTTACTGATGGATTATCAGCAGCGGCGGCGGCTAAAGATCTGGGGGCGAGCGCGCAGCGTGGAGGCACAAAGCGAACCGGTGCTGCTGGCGCAGCTGGAGTTGGCCGATTTTCGGGCGCCGGTCGAGCGCGGTATTGTCATCCAGATTGAAGCCTTTGACTGGAACTGTCCCAAGTACATCACTCCCCGCTACAGTCAGGCTGAGGTTGAGGCGCTGCTGGCTCAGGCGCGGCGGGCAGCGCCGGTGGTGACCGAGCAACCCGCGGCTGTGATGGAGGGGAGTGGTCCCTGGCCGCTGACTGTGGTCGGTATCCGTCAGTTGACCCCGGCGATCCGCAGCTATGAGTTGCGCCATGCCGACGGTCTGGCGCTACCGGGTTACAGCGCTGGCGCTCACTTGACTGTGCCGGTGGTGCTGGCCGACGGCAGGGTGACGATGCGCAGCTACTCGCTCACCGATGGCGATGAGAGGCCAGGCTGCTATCGCATCGCCGTGCTGCGGGTGGATGACGGCGATGGTGGTTCACAGGCCATCCATGCTGGCTGGCAGCTGGGCACGCAAATCAGGGTCGATGCGCCGGGCAACTATTTTCCGCTGCACGCTGATCCCCGTCCGGCCCTGTTGATTGCCGGCGGCATTGGCATTACGCCGGTAAAGGCGATGGCGGGGACACTGGCCCGCCGCGGCGTACCCTTTGAGCTTCACTATGTCGGCCGAAACCGTGCGCAGATGGCATTTGTTGACGAGCTGCAGCGCCGCTTCCCTGATCAGTGCCGGATCTATTGCAGCCGCCCGCCCACGGCAACAGCGCTGAACGTAGAGGCACTATTGAGCACCATTAGCGACGATACCCTGATCTATAGCTGCGGCCCCAACCGCTTGCTGGATGAGGTGCGCCAGACCGCGCGACGGCTTGGTATCGCCGACAGACGACTGCAGTTCGAAAGTTTTAACTAATCACAAGGAGCATCCGATGATCACTCTGTACGACATGGCGTTATCCGGAAATTGCCACAAGGTCCGGCTTATGCTTAGCCAGCTTGGATTACCCTTCCAGATCATTGCGCTAACGGGCGGGGCTCAGCACAGCCCTGAGCATCTGCAGCGCAATCCCTTTGCCCAGGCGCCAGTCATTGACGACGACGGTCTGGTGATCCGCGATAGTCAGGCTATTTTGGTATATCTGGCGCGTCGCTACGGCGGCAGCCAATGGTGGCCAGATGACGCAGCCGCTTTGGCGCAGATCACTGCCTGGCTGTCCACCTCGGCCAACGAGATCGCCAATGGTCCGGCCTTGTTGCGGGTGCATCACAAGTTCGGGCGTGAGATCGATAGCGCCAGAGCCAACCAGATCACCACCAAGGTGCTGGCCATTATCAATGGTCACCTGGCAAGCCATGAGTGGTTGGTCGGCGAGCGGGTCTCCATCGCCGATATTGCGGTCTACCCCTATCTGGCGCTGGCCCATGAAGGCAATATCGATCTCGATACTTATCCGCACATCAACGCCTGGTTTCGGCGCATCGAGGCGCTACCCGGTTACCTCACCATGGCCGGTATCTCGCCAGCCTGATCACTGCATTCAAGGAGAAGCTTAATGAGCAACGAGATTAAAGCGCCTGTCCCGCCCTTTACCGCAGAGACGGCGATGCAGAAAGTCCGCATGGCGGAGGACGCCTGGAACTCATGCGATCCGGAGCGCGTTGCGCTCGTCTACACCGAAGAGACGCAGTGGCGTAACCGCGCCGAGTTTCCGCACGGGCGGCAGCAGGTGCGCGAGTTTTTGCAGCGAAAATGGGCCAAGGAGCTGGACTACCGCCTGATCAAGGAGTTGTGGGCCTGGTCCGGCAACCGCATTGCCGTGCGCTTTGCCTACGAATGGCGCGATGACTCGGGCCAATGGTTCCGCAGCTATGGTAACGAGAACTGGGAGTTCAACGATCAGGGGTTTATGCAACGACGCTTTGCCAGTATCAACGATCTGCCGATTACGGAAGCGCAGCGGCTGTTTCACTGGCCGACAGGGCGGCGCCCTGATGACCATCCCGGACTCAGCGAGCTGGGGTTGTGACCGGCTAGTTGGTCTTGTCAGCGGTAGCGTAACCCTAGGGCGCGGCAGCCACGCCGCCCAGACTCAGGCTTTCGCCCCTGCATGATGAGCAGGGGGATGGGCATAGGGGCGGCGCTGCTGTTCACGTAATGTGTCGGCGTCAGCGTGCCCCAACTTGCACTGGCGGCCATACTAATGGGAATCAGGTCCATGAGAGCGGTGACGGCTAACGCCGAGCAGTAGCCCAGTGACCCGTGGCTGGTGCTTCCGTAACGAGCACCAGGCCAGGGAGAGATTGCATTGAGCGAAACAAGCCGCGTCCTTGCGTGGCTTGTCTCTTTAGACCGGTTATCCCAACAGATCCCGGATCATCTCGGCATTGATACCGACCGCTGGCCTGATCCTCGACGGCCGGGTTCCACCAGGGATCCAGATGGATGACGGCATCGGCCTGGGTCTGGTTCAGACCTGTGCCTCCCGCCTTGAGGCTGATCAAAAACAGCGGAACAGGCGTTTGCTGGAAGCGGCTCACCGCTGGCTGGCTCTTTTTCCAATCGGTTAGCAGCAGGGCTGCTGAGCAGCTGCATCAGGGCATGTCCCTCGGCCTGTTGCATCTGCTGCAGTGCTTCCAGACGATTCGCCTCATACAGAGCCCGCTCCTCATCCGAGAGGCTGATATGGTGCACTATCTCGGTCTTTTCCGGCAGCTCGGTGAGCACCTGTCGTTTCAAGCGGCGCAATACGAAGGGGGTGATCACGCCACGCAACTGCTCCATATGGTTTGCATCACGCGCCGCCTTGCCAAAGCGTTGCCATGAAAGAAGTTGCGGTTTACCCACTCTGGTGCCGGATAGTTATGGAGCAAGATTTGCTGCATCAAGAACCAGAACCCATCTAAAGAGATATCCAGTCTGTTCTTGCTATCCTGTTCGATAAAAAATTGGCTGCCAAGGCGCGTCAACTCATCATCAAGGTCTTGCTTGGCTTCTTTGCCGGTGAGTTTCAGTTGTTGTAACAGCACTGACGCGGTTTGTTGGGGTCGTTGCAGAAGGTGGCTGAGGATGGCGTATCCCAAGGCGTGTGCTGTCATGATAGATAGAAGGCAGTGTAAGTCAGAACATGAACGGTTTCTTAATTCTACCGTTTCAACTCTGTCGATTGCTTCAATTTATTTCAAGCAAGAGCCGATCCATGCAGAGCATTCGACATTTCACTTAATTTATGACATACATGCCGGCTGTTAATGGTCGGCATGGTCCGATCCTGTCTGTTGGCCGAGGAGAAGTAATGGAGACGTTTTTGTTGGAGGGTCACCCTCATGTGGAGTTGTGTGATCTACTGAAGCTGCTGGGATGGAGTGACAGTGGGGCATCGGCCAAGGCCTTGATTGCTCAGGGTCTAGTATTGGTGGATGGTAATATTGAGACCCGCAAGCGCTGTAAAATTTTGGCAGAGCAAGTGGTTTCCTTCGCCGGACAAGAAGTTGTGATCAAGGCTTGACCGGACGATTTGACAAAAGGGATGGCCTAGTTGCTGTCCCTTTGTGCTTTTCGGGTCGCTATCTACTCCAGGTCGGGTTTCTTGTGATAAAACGAAACCCCTGTTTCTGCTATATGGTGGTCTGCAATGGCGGCGCCCTCACCTGAACAACCTCATCCTATTCCGGGGTTCCCCCAAGTTGGCTTTCTTAAACCCTTGATACGTGCCTCTTATATCGAGGTCGGGGATTACACCTATTACGATGACCCTGAGGGGCCAGCGCGCTTTGAACAGAGTGTGCTGTATCATTTTCCTCTGGATCATGATCGACTGATCATTGGTAAGTTCTGCTCCATAGCTCGCGGCGTTACCTTCATCATGAATGGTGCCAACCATGCCATGAACGGTTTTTCCACCTACCCATTTAGCATCTTTGGCCAGGAGTGGGCTCGGGTCATGCCACATGCCAACCAATTGCCGGATAAGGGCAATATCGAGATAGGGCATGATGTCTGGATTGGTTACCACGCGACTCTTATGCCTGGTGTGACGGTGGGATCGGGGGCCATCATTGGCGCTCATGCCGTGGTGAGTCGCGATGTGCCGCCGTATGCTATTGTGGCGGGAAATCCGGCTCGGGTGGTGCGGTTTCGCTTTGATGAAGAGACCATAGCGTCCTTGCTGGAGATCGCTTGGTGGGATTGGCCGATAGCGCACATTACGACGCATCTGGAGGCTATTGTTGGTGCGGATCTGGCGGCGCTACTGCAAGCGAGCCGAGCACTGTAGTGGGTGGATCTACAGAATACCTAGCCAGCGGGTGAAATGGGCTGATATCCTCGTGGCTGAATTCACCGCGCCTGCTCTTCCTAGGCTACCCCCTTGTTTGCAATGGCATTCACCCATGATGTGTGTTTGTGAATGGGGAGTGAAGCTACTTTAGTAAAAGGATAAATTCGTGTCGCCCTACCGTTTTTGGAATATCCCTCTCTACAGTTGTTACTCCGCCCCGCTATATGTCCACGTTGCGCGAACCTGGCAAGGGTTGGGAGTGCTCTATCTATTTTTCATCCTCGCTATCTGTTCTTTAAGCACGACCTATCGCCTGGGGGTGGTCATGGAGTCAGTGGTACAAGAGCGGGTGATGCCCATAATAGATAAAATCCCAGTGCTGAGATTTGAACAGGGCCAGCTTAGTGTGGCCGGCCCCCAGCCGTTGGTGATCCTGGATCCGGTTACCGAACTGCCCATGGTGGTGATTGATACTTCGGGTCATACCACCTCATTGGAGCAAAATGATACCCCTCTCTTACTCATGAAAGATCGCGCCCTGGCCAGACAAGGGCGTGATGGAGAGCGTACTTTTGAGTTTGCCGGATTAAATGGCGTACAACTGGATAGTGATGCCATCCGCAACGGGTTGCAGCGTGCCATCGGATTCATAAAACCCTTGGCCTATATTCCCGTGTTACTGGTGGAGTTTCTCTATCGGCTGGTGCAGGCGCTGTTGTATGCCGTGGGCGGCTTGGTGTTTGCCTCATGGCTCAAGGTTTCCTTGCCCTATTCTGTGTTGTTTCGCCTGACCTGCGTGGCCATGACCCCGAGTCTGCTACTCACTGCGGTGCTGGATCTGTTTGGCATAGGCTTGCCGTTGGCTGGGTTGCTCTTTTTCCTGTTGTCGCAGCTCTATCTCTATTTTGCGGTCAGGAGTGTGGCGGAAGATAGTCATACTCACAACGGTTCCCACTATCTTGAGGTCTAGCACCGGATAATGGATGGATATCTAGTGGTAGCAATGAGGATCGGCATCTATGCATGATATGCGGCGGCTGAGTGGGGCTTTGTTTGTCTTGTTGCTATTACTAGCCGCACTCTTGTTATGGTCGTTGAATCGCCAGAATGCCATGTGTGAATTTGAGCTGGAGAATGTGAGTGGGATCGGGGTGCGTTCACTGCACTTTAGCTATGTCAGCGCCTCGGAAGATGGCGAGCTGGATGTGGAGTTATCCCCGAAACAAGAGTTGGTGTTGCATGCGGGCTTCTACCTTGGAACTGAAGGGGATGTGGCCATTGAGGCCCAATTAATGGATGGCTCTGTGGTCTATGGCCAGCAAGATGCCATCGCCCCACACGCTTCCGTGCATATGGTCCTCACCCAGAGTCGCATTGAGAACCGCTAAGCTATTTTGGCAACCGTTACCCATTATGCTTTGCGCTGAGCAATCAACCAGACACCGAGAATGACCATGGTGGCGCCTAGCCATTGAGTGATGGTCAGCGACTCCGCCAACAGCTGTGCGCTCATAAAAATAGTCAGGATTGGGCCCAGGGTCGCTATGATGGCGGTTTTGCTGGCGCCGATTTTAACCATGGCTGCAGATAGAGCATAGATGGGTAATAGGGTGGAGAGCAGCGTCATGGCGGCCGCATAACCCCAGACAGCAGGCGGTTGTGCCATGAGCGTGGCGGGGGAGCGAGTGAGGAGGAAATGGAGCAACATGGCCGCAGCAGAGACCAAAAGTGCCAACTCGGTGAAGCGCATGGTTCCAGCAGCCCGGATGATGGCCGGGCTCCAGGTCAGGTAGAGGGCATAGCTGATAGTGCTGCCCACTATGAGCAGTATCCCCCAGATGTCAGCATGCCCGCCTAGAACGTCCGGGGCGAGGACCAGGGCTATGCCTAGGTAAGTCAGCAGCAAGGCCTGCACCATATAGCGAGTAATGGGGCTCTTGGTTAACCAAGCGGAGAGCAATACCGTCAGGGTAGGGTAGAGGCAGAGGATCATCCGCTCCACACTGGCACTGACGCTTTCCAGGCCAAGGAAGTCGAGAAGACTGGAGAGATAGTAGCCCAATAATCCTAACAGCAGCAGCCACCCGCGGGTGTGCCAGCTCAGCGGCGCTTCACGCCGCCTGTGGCAAAAGCGTAACAGCAAGAGAATGGGGAGTGCCAGCCCGAGTCGCATGGTCACCAAGGTAACGGCATCGACGCCATAGCGGTATGCCAACTTGGCAAAAATAGCCTTTGAAGCAAATCCGGTCGCAGCCAGGATGGCCAAAATAAAACCGACATGACGGCGCAGGATAAACAAGGACAACTCCTGTTTGTGGCAAGGGGTAAAGCCTGGGCGGCGGCTGCACCATTCAAGCCTGTGGGTTCTATGGTGCCCTAGCTTATTGATTAAGGCCAGTATCTATCGCCAGGCAGATATCTGCAGGCGGGCTAGACTTACTTAAGTCAAATGAGTCATGGGCATGGGGTGGTGCCATGGCCATTTTATTCTGGCAGGGTGAGTAGCATGTTGGCACTGATGATGACGCTATGGCTGACTATTGATGATGTCCGACCCCAAGCAGAAGAGAGCTGGCTTTATGTCAGAACTTCAGAGATGGCGCGTTACCCGCGCACCGATGCCCTGCGACTGGAGTGGCAAGGTGCGGCTTATTCGGCGCTGCGAGTTGAGGCGACGCAAACTGGCTGGCGAGCGCTGTTCCATGTGCGAGCTCGGCCGCCAGCGCGTCTTTATATTGATGAGCAGATGCCAGCCGATGAGGCGGTAACACCATGGCATAACATGGGGCCGCAGGAGGAACCGCGGGTGATTTGTCATCGCGTGAGCCATGCTGGGGAGACGCTGTGGCGAGTGGGTAAGCAGTTGGCTGGCGAGGCCGATCCCTACTTGTTTGTTTTGGCCTTATTCGCCGCTAATCGTGAATTATTGCAAAATGATCCGCAAGGATTACGCGTGGGTGATCAGTTGCGCTGCCCTACCCAGAATGAATTTTCTGCGTTTATCAGTATGTTGCCGGATCAGCGTAAACACACTTATCAAAGATTACTGGCCTATGGTGAGCGGTTGAAGCGGCGTTAGTTGCTTGTTTAGCCGGGGTAACCTTGGTATTATCCGCCGCGTTTTACCCGAGGTGATTGGACGGTCGCATCCGGTCACCATAAATTCATTTAAAATAGTGAGATTATACCATGGCTTATTCATTCGAAGCTCAATTGCGTTCCGACCTGGGGAAAGGTGCGAGCCGCCGCCTGCGTCGTGACGAGAAGGTGCCTGCTGTTGTTTACGGTGCTGGCCAAGAAGCAGTGTCTATTACTGTTGACCACAACAAGATCATTGTTGCTCAACAGAATGATGCGTTCTACAAAGAACCTATCACTCTGCTGATCGATGGCAAAGAAGTAGTTGTTAATGTTGTTGCCGTTCAGCGCCACCCAGTTAAGCCGAAGGTTGTCCACCTGGACTTCATTCGCGTCTAAGTCTACGACTTAGCAAAAAGGCGCTCACTGGAGCGCCTTTTTTGTTGTTATCTGCGTTAGCATATTCTCCTCTGCACTTGCGTTTACCTGATAGGGCTCGACCTCGATGATCAGACTTGGCTCCATGAACACTCTTACGCTACTCCGCCGTGATGACAAAGGTGGTTGGCTTGATGCCGAAGATTTTGGCGAGATGCTGCTGCCCATGCGGCAGTTGCCTCGGGATGCCAAACCCGGTAGCGGGGTCAAAGTCTTTGTCTATCTGGATGGGGATGGTGAACTGGTCGTCACCGGGTTTAAGCCTTTTGCCGTGGTTGGCGAATTTGTTGGCCTCAAGGTCGTCAGTGCCAATCGCTTGGGGGCATTTCTGGATTGGGGGCTGAAAAAGGATCTCTTTGTCCCAGCCCGAGAGCAGGCGCAAGCCATGCAGGTCGATCACCACTATGTGGTCTACCTCTACCTGGATAGGGAAGGGCGAGTTGCCGCAACCAGCAAGCTGGATCGTTTCTTGATTGAAGGATTTCCTGACTACCGAGCTGGCGATGAGGTGACTGTGTTACCTTGCGAAAATACGCCACTGGGTATCAAAGCGGTAGTAGATAGCCGGTTCTGGGGCGTTCTGTATCGCAATGAGCTGTTTGGCAAGGTCACTATCGGTCGCGAGATCCGGGGCTTTATCAAACAGGTGCGCGAAGATGGCAAGATAGATCTGACCTTGAACCGGGTAGGCAAAGCGGGCACCGAGACGGCCGCGGATAAAATTCTGGCGCGCTTGCAAAAGCAGGGCGGCTTTTTGCCGGTGGGCGACAAGAGCAGTCCGGAAACCATAGCGCAACTGTTCGCCATGAGTAAAGGCACCTTCAAAAAAGCCATTGGTGCTCTCTATAAGCAGGGAACCATCATCATAGAGGAAGATGGCATCCGCTTAGTCGCAGATAAAGCGTGAGCATATCCTCTCCTTGCCTGGGGCGCTGTCAAGCCGGGGGGGAGGGTTGCCTTGGTTGTGGGCGCACCCTGGATGAAATTGCCCGCTGGCGCAATATGTCAGTAGAGGAGCAGCAAGGCGTATGGGCTCGTTTACAGGCTGTTACCCACAGATGTCCAGGGTGTGGCGAGGCGGTCTCTTGTGCGGTGGCATTGGGAGCTTCTATTGCTACTTGTTGGTGTCAGCAGCTAGTTCCTTGGCCACTTCCGGTCGATATGGCCTCAGCTGTGTGCCTATGCCACCGCTGCCTGTTAAAGCGCCAGCAACAGTAATCCCGCAATAGGGTTTGGTTATAAGGTGGGCTTCCAGTGAATGATGGCCCGCTGTCGCTCACCGCTCTTGGGTACCAGTATTTTGGCAAACAAGAGACAAAACTCATCCTGATGGTCCAAAAGCCCAATCCAAATTTCTAACCACTCGGCTGGAATATAGGGGGCGGGTACTTCATTGTGCCATTCGTTGCTGGGTGGACAGGATTCCACCGCGCCACGCTCTTCAAATTCTAGCGTCACATCGACAATATCTTCTGGTGGTAAATGATCGGCCGCAGACTCAAGGAACAGTTCATAGGCAAGTTCAATGAGTTGCTCTGCAGATAACATGGATTTCATATTCCCCCCGGATAGTTGGTGCGACACCTCTATCAGTATCGACATACTGTTTAACAGCGGTTCACATTGAAATGTTAATAGTGTCGTTTATATAACACTAGTGCAAGGGTGGTTACCCCGATGATGTGATGACTAATTATCACAATTAATGATGACCAACATAAGTCTTTGGTTTCAATTTAGCCCAAAGCATAACAAATAATGCTAGAGCTATGCCGCTCAAAGTGCCAAAAAGGTGTGACTCAACATGAACCCTTGCACCAATCAAGTGGGCGGTCACGCCATCTTCTCGGGTCAGATCAAACAACAATTTCAGCAACAAGCCACTAAACCACCACTTAGCCTGGGCTTCACCACGCTGCCAACTGCGTAAACAACAAAAGACAAATAGGCCATGGATTGCGCCAGATAGGCCCCAATAGTTAAGGGTGGAGGGCATGAATAATAACAGACAAAGATCGACCAGCAAGACCTCAAGCACCATAACCAGCAACCAGCGCCACCCCGAGAGGATAGGTAAAAATAGAGACCAGATCAGACTCATGGCTGCCAGGTTCATCCATAGATGCATCATATTATGATGTAGCCAACCGCCGCTGAGTAGGCGCCACCACTCTCCTGCCATGATGGCCTCTCTGACATAGGCCAACGGCAACCAGGGAGCGAGATACTGGCTAGAGGTCGCCAGAAATATAGCCATAAGTAGAGGAAATAAAGCGGTCAGACGAGATGAGATCACAATGTTATGGGGTCTGGTGCAATGATGGTGCAGTAGAAAAAAAAGAGGGGGCTAATGCCCCCTCTTCATGTTTTTATGGCTTACGCTTTTTCGATCAGGAAGTCTTCGAGAGTCTTACCCTCAGCGGCAATCGCGTTGCGAATAGTCAACGGTTGACGACCTTGGCCAGTCCAGGTGCGAGCTTCACCGTTTTCATCAGTATACTGGTACTTAGGCGGGCGAGGCGCGCGCTTGCTGCTCTTTTCAACGTCGCCCGATACGGGAACCAATTCAGCTGGGTCAATCCCATCTGCGATCAGCATGTTCATATACTCGGTGATTTTGCGAGTACGCTGTTCGCGTGATTCACGTTCTTGTGCATCTTCATTGCGTCGCTCTTCAACAACGCTGGTCAATTTGGTCAAGCCTTCTTCGAGCTGTTCGATTGTCAATTCACGAGCAACGGCACGAAGACTACGGATATTCAGTAACACCTTGAGGAAGTCGGACATAATAATCTCACCCTATCTGTTTTTTGTTAATTATTGTCTGGTCTAATTAAATAAGCAATCTATATTGAATAATAAAAATGTCAAGCATGCCTCATGTTACTGCTATTTCTTTACTGCTTTTTACTGGTCAGGTAGGAGGACGTTATTGCGTCAACCATCTCAGGAAACCCATGTTGGTGGTTGGTCGCGGTTCATAATGTTTCATATGAAAACAATTGCGGGTGTTGGACTGTGAGATATGAAATGAGGATAGTCTCGTTTTTTGCCAGTGACCGATCTGCTTTTTTTATACTAATGGCTGAGTGGCGGGACTCATATTGCTAGTCAGTTTTTATGATTAACCGAGCCGAATCCATACCTGAGTTCGTCTAAATAAGAAGAACCAAACAAAAAATAGCATTGGGAGCTGAAGGCAAAAATATGTTCCATATGAGGTCATGGCTTGGGCGTTTGCTTGCTTTGCAGCACCTATGATGGCGGTAAAATAGTAAGGTAATGAGACTGTTTTTATTGTAATTATCCGTTATGGCTGGATATTCAGGAACATTTACCTGGTAGACAAGATGGCCGTATAAATTGTTGCTAATATCCTCATCTGACATCATATGACCTGTTGCATATTGGCCTCATAAGTGACGTCTGTGGGGGGCCTTTGTGTTGCCTGGCATTCGATAGCGGAATCAAAGAGTAGCTGCCGCTGTGGGCGCGAAGGGGAAGAACTATGCGGTTGCGTTAGCTGCTGGCTAACACCTGATCGGCCCATGTATTGGCATCCAGATAGCATTGCACCATCTGGTTTTCACTCATGGCGATTTTTTCTGCTCGTCTGGAGAGTCGATCCCAGTTGAGCTGTTCATAATCAATGGCGAAGGAGAGGTAGAAGGCTAACTCGCCTTTGCGCTCGGCCAACGCGCTGATGATATCGGCAGATAGGGGAGTATGGCTTAATATATCCTGAAAGGGTTGATCTAAAATCGCATCGAGCAACGAAAATAAGCCGCAGAGAAAAGCCTCGGAAGGATCGGTCCAGCCATTGCGATGCAGTGCCAGTAATTCGCAAAACCGGGCTCGCACCATACTCATACGATAGAGTTCAGCTGATTTGTTTTCACTGCCACTGGTGGCGGTTACTAGCGACACAAAACGGCGTAACTCTTGGCGGCCAAGGAAAACGACGGCTTGGCGAAATGAGGTGATGGGTTGAATGGAGTGATAACGGAGATTGTTGACGTAGCGTAACAATTTATAGGAAAGGCTGAGGTCTTTACTCAGCAGATCATCAATCTTCCCATAATCTAAATCCAGCTGATTGACCTCTTTGAGCAGTTGCATGACGGTGAGCTGATTGGCTGACAGGTTCTTGCGCTGCACAATTTCCGGCTTACTGAAGAAATAGCCCTGAAACAGGGTGATGCCCATCTGTTTAGCCGTGATGAAGGCTTCATGACTCTCTACTTTCTCGGCAAGGAAGGTTAGTTTGGTGTGGCGATGTTGCTGGATAAACTCCTGGATCTTATGAAGGGGGGTATGTAAAAAATCAAATTTGATCACATCAATGTAGGGCAGGAATTTTTCCCAACGAGGATCCAGCGTGAAATCATCCAGCGCCAACTGAAAGCCCCGTTTTTTAAGCCGCTTGATACTCTCCAGGAGCAGCTCATCCGGTTCAGCATCCTCAAGCACCTCGATGACAACTTTGTCGAAGGGGAGCGAGTCGGCCAGCCCCTCGAGCAGCAGAGTGTAAGGAAAATTGATGAAGCAGCGCTGTTCACCGACCAATTGCTGGATCGGGTGACTGAGGAATTGTTCGGCAATCAGAGTGGTAGTGGCCAGTTCAGCACTGACATCGGGGAAGAAGTTATCCAGACCTTTCCGGAATAGCAGTTCATAGGCCACGGGCCTCTGCTCTGTGTCCAAAATAGGTTGTCTTGCCACGAATGAGTACATCACTACACCTGTCAGTCATCAGCATAAGAACCGAGACAAGCCTGGTTACTTCGCCCTCCAAACTAACAGTTGTAGAGGGGATCAGGCAATCATGAGGAGGGCAAATAGCGAGGAAGCCTGCAAAACTTACGGTAAATATGACATTAACTGTCATATTCGGCAGGCGGAATTAACCTCAAGCCTTCGCTAAGTGGCTTGAGGTTAACGGGTCAAACCGAGTTAGAAACGGTAGTTGACTTGAGCTGAAGCCAGAAATGCCGAGGCGCTGGAGCTGTACTTGGCCGTTGGCAGCCCACTCCCCAGTGACTCATCAATATTGACATCTTTACCATCCAGATAAGCCAGACCCAGATCTACACCCAGGGTCGGAGTGAATTGGTAGCTGGTGCCCACGCTGTACCATAACCGCTCTGTGTCTGGAATGCTGATCACATCGTGGGCGGCTTGTTCATCCAGGGCTAGACCGGCGCGCAAGGTCCACAGCTCATTGAGATAGTAAGAGGTGCCGATGGCATAACGGAAGCTATCGGAAAAGTCCTCCGTTTTCTTGAAGCATTGGCCAGCAGTTCCGTCGTTACAGCCGGAACTAGTGGCCCGCAACTCATTGAACTTGCTCCAATTTGTCCACTGCACCGAGTAGTGGATGGCAACTTGGGGGTTGAGCAGGTGATAGCCAGAGAACTCGGCGATGGCGGGGAGTTCCAGATCCAGATCACCCGTTACTGTCTTGAAGGTTAGGGGCGAAACCGACTGCACTCCCGCCGCCTTGCCGGTGAAATCACCCTGGAAGCTAAGAGTAGTACCGGAGCGATAGGTGAGGCCCCAGCGATTGGCATCGTTGAGCTCGAACAGGGTACCGATATTCCAGCCCCAGTCCAGGGTGTCACCTGAGATGTTGACCAGTTCAGTGCTGGGGGCCTTGGGTGAGACAGCGCCTGCCCGGCGGATGAGGGTGGCATCGCCATAAATAGCCGAAATACCGGCGCCTAGGCTCCATTGCTCATTTATCCGATAGGCCAGATTGGGGTTAAAGTTGAGGGTTGTCAGCTCAGTCTTGCCACCGATGAGGCCAGCGGCATAGTTATCGTCAAACTCGCTAGAAAGACCATAGTTGGTGAATATCCCCAGGCCCCACGCCCATTGCTCATTGATGGGTTGAATAAAATAGCCTGCTGGTACGAAGGCACTGGGCGCAATGTCATTGGCATCCAATTGCGTTTGCGAAATACCTAGCGCAGGGATACCTTCTCGCCCTTTGAGATCAATGTTGGGTTTGATATAGGTGCCAGCCAGACTGAGCTCCATGCGCTTGAAAAGCGTCATCGCAGCTGGGTTCCGGGAGAGTACCGATGCATTATCGGCAATGGCCCCTTCCCCGGCAAATGCACGGCCCAGACCGGAAGCTGAGTGTTCATTGAGGTTGAAGGCAGCAGCATGCACCTGTTGGGTTACCAAGGCGACGGAAAGGGCGGCGAACACCTTACAAAAATTGGCTTTAAACATTTAGATCCTCTTTCTGGACGGGTTTTCGACCCCAATAGCGGCGTATTCTACGTTGCACTCTTAGTGGGACATATCTGACCACCTGAGTCAGGATAGCGGTAGCACAAGGGTTTGCGCAAAGTGGCAGGAAAAATATCAGATTTGGCGGGGTGGCGACGACTGCAGAGGCTGGTTGGTTGGCTGTTGTGAGCAGGCAGCGGTTTTAGGCGAGATAACCGCTGCCTGTCACCAAACCAGAATAGCTAATTCAGGGGTTCATAGCAGTCCGTCTGGATTTTCTGATGTTGGCGTGCTGCTCCGGGTTTCCCGCCAATTTAACAGGGCACGACGCAGGGGGGTCACGTCCCACGCTATTGGGGCGTCGCAGTAACACGCGGCCAGTAGCTTATCCAGTTCAATGTGTAGTTCCTCATAGCAGGGCAGCGCCTCGATGCAAACCGGGAATTGCTCAGGCCAGCGTAGCTGCCCCCACAGTAACAGGGCCCGGTGGATCTGCTTGGGGTCCTTCTGGCGCAGGGCTTTTTTCACGGTGCGCCAAGCCAGCTTGTCATTGACATAGGGCAGTTGTGCCAGTGTCGGTCTGTGATGACGCAGCCACAGCCAGAGTGCTGCAGAGCACAGCGCCCCGAGAAACAGACCTATGGCTAACCAGGGCCATAGCGCCTGCTCAGTGGACGGGGGGGTTACTGGCTGCAGTGTGCTGGTCGCCCCTTGGGTGATCGCTAAGCTGGCCGCTGGCAGGCGGGCATGGTTCATTTGCCGGGTGCGAGTATTCCACCAGGGGATCTGCACCTCGGGCAGGGTGAGGGTGCCTACTTGCTGGGGTAATAGCGCCTGACGCCAGGTGCGCTCCACGACCCATTGTCCATTGACGATCTGCTCCTTGGTCTGCACCCCGTCATCGTAACTGCGTAGGTTGCTCTGACGCGGCGGTTCGATGACTGGTAACTGTTCGCTCAGGTTACCAACGGCTGTGATGCGGATCTGGCGAATGATAGGGGCACCGGCCTGATAGGGGGCGGAGGCCGGTTGCCAGCTCTCCTCGAGTCGCAGATCCTGACTCGGCAGAACACCATGAGTTTCGGGGGCGGGGAGTATGGTCACCAGCAGGTTAGGCGCCTGTTGCAAGAAGGGGCTGGTTTCCCCCCGTTGCTGCATGATCCCCTGCAACAAAGAGCCCTGGATCACGCCTGGCCCCGGCTTGTCTCTGAGTACCGCATAGTAGCGCAGCAGGCTCTTGACCCGGCGTCCGCCAATGATTTCGTTGAGGAACTGATCCTCTCCCAGCTGACCCAGCGGTTTGTCATCCAGCGTGGGGGGGGAGATGGAGTCGACCTGCACGTTGCTGGGCAGTCGTACCTTCAGGGTATAGAGGGCGACTTGCTGCGGATAGAGTCTATCCTGCTCCAGGCTGGCCTCGAGTAAGGGTGCGTTTTTGGCCTGTGGCCCTTGACCGGCTAACACCTGAATGGTCAGGGGGCGAGTGATCAACGAGGCGACCGTCAAGGGCGGAATGGAGAGTGAGCCGCTTTGTCTGGGCAGCAGCGGGATCTGCCACTCGGTCACAAAGCCGGTGGCGCTAGTGCGCTCATTGAAGCGGATTTCGCCGACAATGAAGTGACGAAAAAGGGGGGCCAGCTGCAGGGCACTGGCTTGTAGTCTGTCATCGGCACTGATGGTCAGCTGCAGGCTCTCGCTCTCGTAGAGTTGCTGCTTGTCTATGTTGACAGTCACTCGCTCCAGCGCCCAGGCGGCGTGGGTCCAGCCGCCAAGCAGCAGGGTGATTATGAGCGCTCTTACCATGGTTGGGCCGATCCCCTTATCATCCGTTTTTGACTCTGCAGACGTAGCCTATTCTTCATCAGATTACCGGGTTGTTCGGCTACCTGCTTTAACAAGGGCGCGGGTGTGCTCTTCTCCTCAGATTGCTCCTGCTGGTGTTGACTCTGCTCCTGGGCCCGGTTGTCACTCAGCCACTGTTTGATGAGATCGCGGTTGTAGCGGGCATCTTCCAACTTGGGCTCTATGGCCAACGCCTCGTCATAGGCTGTGATGGCCTCATCAAGTTGTTGCTGATTGGCCAAGGCATTGCCCAGGTTATACCACCCCTCGGCCGAGTCACTCTGGCGATAGGCCTCAGCTGCCTCGGCAAAGTGACGGGCACGAAACAGCGCATTGCCCCGCCAGATGGGGTCGGTCAGCACGGTGGCGGCGGCCAGATACTCCCCCTTTTGGTAGAGAGCCTGCCCATCCTCGGCCCAAACTGGCGTGGGCTGTCCCAGCACCAGCAGTAAGGGGATGATCAGCAGGCCCCGGCGAAATCCCAGCCCGAGCACTAACAAGGGTAGCAGCAACCAGTAACCCAGATCGTTAAGCTGCAGGCGTTGTAATCCGCTCGCCTGTCCTGTGGTGCCGGGGTGCAGCAGCAAACCGGCCAGCGGTTCGTCATTCTCCGCTGACTCCAGGGTAAAGAGGCGTCCCGAGCTATTGCTGGCCAACCGTGCCAGCTCATCGAGGTTGCTCTTGGCAACCACTATACTGCCCAGCCGGTCCCGCAGCAGATTGCCGCCCGGCAGTTTGATGGGGGCTCCCTGCTCTGTGCCCACGGCGAATACATCCAGAGGCCAGGCGTTGGCTTTTATCAGTCCCTGCATGGCTTGGCTCTGCCCTGGCTTGAGATCATCAGTGATCAGCAGCAGACGGCCATGACTGGTTCCGGCCTGTTGCAACATCTGGATGCCCAGCTTGAGGGCTGCTTGGGGATTGGAGCCCGGAACCGGCATCACATCGGGGGTCAGCTCACGCAATAAGAAGCGCAGGGTATCCATGTCATCTGTGGGGGGGGCGATGACATAGGCATCTCCCGCAAAGGCGATGAGCCCGATATGACGACCCTGGGCGCGCTCCAGTAACTGCAGCAGTTGGTAACGGGTGCGTGTCAGGCGGGACGGTGGTTCATCATCGGCCAGCATGGAGTGCGAGACATCCAGCATCCAGATCCAGGTTTCATCTTGCTGGAACAGTTCACTCTCTTTTCGCTGGGCTGGGCCTGCCAGGGCGAGCACAGCCAGCAACCAGGCCAGACCCTTGCCGGCGATGAGCCAATAATTAGTGGCTTGCACCAGGGATGTCTGCTCTGGGCTGAGATAATCCAGCAGCTCGGGGCGGATAAAACTCTGCCCTTTGCGCTGTCTGCGCAGATTAAGGAAATAGAGCAGCAGTGGCAGCAGGAGCAGCAACAGGCACCAGGGGCGTAACAGGGTCCAATCAGCCATGCCGCGCTCTCCTTAACAACACCAGTTGGGCCAGCAGATAACAGCCGATGGCCAAGGCCAGGGGCCAAAGATAGAGCTCGCTTCTGGGTTGTAAGAAGCGGTGTCCGCGTTCCTGAGGCTCCAGCCGGTTGATCTCTTGATAGATATCGGCCAAGGATTGAGGATCCCGGGCGCGGAAGTAACGGCCGCCGGTGAGGAGGGCAATCTGGTTCAGCGTTATTTCGTCCAGGTCGGCAGAGGGATTGTCGCCACCACTATCCAGCAGATCATCCAGGGCGACCTCGGCACCCAGACCAATGGTGTAGATCTTCATCCCTGCCTGTTTGGCCAGCTCTGCTGCGGCCAGGGGGGGAATCGTCTCGACCGTGTCGCGCCCATCACTTAGCAGTATCATGATCTTCTGTTTGCTCTTCTGGCTGGCAAAACGCTTCAGGGTCAGGCCAATGGCCTCGCCCATGGCCGTCAGATGTCCGGCCAGGCCAAAATCCAGCTCATCCACAAACTGGGTCAGGGTATGCCAGTCACTGGTGAGCGGGGCCATCAGATAGGCGTGATCGGCAAACAGGATCAGTCCCATGCGATCGCCCGCCCGTTGACCGATGAAACTCTTGAGCTGGGTCTTGACCACACTCAGGCGATTGACAGTGCGCCCCTGCTCCAGCATGTCTTGAGTGCGCATGCTGTCGGAGAGATCAACCGCCAGCATCAGATCCCGATGGGGTTGCTCTAACGAGACCGGATCCCCCAGCCACTGGGGACGAGCCAACGCCAGGCAGAGTAACACCCAGGCCAGCAGCGAGAGATAAAAACGCCAGCTGGAGCGCTCTGGGGCTTGGGTATGGACATGGGGCAGGCTGGGCAGATAGACAGGGGTGTAACTCTGTACCTTGGCCGGTAGCAGCAAGCGTACCAGCAGGGGGAGAAGAGAAAGTAGTAAACACGAGGGCCAGACCAGAGTCAGCACATGCGCCTCCTGGAGTGTTGTTTGAACCAGGCGCGGGCCTGGGTGATGAGCGCGGCCTGCTGCTGGACCGAAATGGGCTGCTGATCATAGACCCAGCCATTCCACAGCGCGGTAAATTGGCTGAAGCCACCGGGGCTATGGGCATCCAAAAAGGCAAGCCAGGCTTGGCCGTGCAACTGGGCGACCTGCTCTTTAGGGTAATAGAGCAGGGCACTCTGTTTGAGCCAGCGGTTGAGTTGGGCTACCCAGGTGGGGTCTTGCGCCGGCAGTTGCTCCAGGGCGCGCAAGGCGCGCCAGGCCTGGCGCCGAGGGGCATTACGCCGCCAGCAGCGAATGAGCCAGGCGAACAGGGGCAGGGCGAGCAGCGCCAGCGCCAATAGGGCCCACTCCAGAGGCGAGATGCCGGGCGGTGGGGGCGCATGAATATCGCGCAGTTCCTGAAGTGGAAACGGGGTCACAAGCTTACCCCCTGCCGCAGAGGCTGCGCCGCATCCAGCGAAAAAGAGCGCTGGGTGGTTTCGCGCAGGTGTCGCTCTATGGTGTGCTGGCGATGCTTGGCGATCTGCCGGTAGTGACGCACAAAGCTCTCGGGGCTCGGTGCCAGAAAGCCCTGCTGTTTGCCATTGTCGATGGCCAGACTACCCGAACCCAGCACTTCACGCTCCAGTCCATCAAAAATCTGATAGGCCCGGATCTGGTGACTCTTGTTGAGCCGACGCAGCCAGAGCCAGCCATTGTCATTCATCTGGTAAAAATCACTGATGAGGTGGATGAGGCTCCCGGGGCGAATATGAGCGCTGAGCAGGGCCAGCATCTCATCCAGACGTAGCGTCTCTTCAGGCTTGGATAACCCCAATTGATAGGCGCTGAGCACTCGGCTCAACCAATGCAGCAGATCCTTGCGCCGTCCGGCGGGCTGATGGCGCACCAGGGTGCCCCCCACCAGGATGAGGCCCCCCACTTTGTCGCCCAGCTCCAGTGCCTGCCAGGAGGCGGAAGCGGCGATCAGGGCGGCTAGCCTGGCTTTGAGTTGGCCTCGAGACCCAAAAAACATGCCGGGGGAGAGATCCAGCAATACATAAACGGCGCGATCCCGCTCCTCGCGAAACAACTTGGTGTGGGGCTTGCCGGTGCGGGCGGTGATCCGCCAGTCGATAGTGCGCACGTCATCGCCTGGCAGATAGGGGCGAACCTCGGCAAACTCCATGCCGCGCCCCTTACTGGCCGAATGGTGCAGCCCCATCTTCAGACCACTGCTGCGTTGCGAAGGCAGCAGCTGAGAGAGGGGGGGCACTCTAAGCAGCTGCTCCAGACTCAAGGCAATGGGGTCACTCATGCCACCACAACCTTCTGTAGCAGTCGGGTGATCACCTGATTGGTATCAATGCCGTCGGCCTCGGCCTCCATGCTCAGGATCAGACGGTGGCGCAGTATGGGATAGGCACAGGCCTGGACATCATCAGGGGTGACAAAGTCGCGGCCCTGCAGCCAGGCGCGCCCCCGTGAGCAGCGTGCCATGGCCATGGTGGCCCGCGGGCTGGCGCCATAGGCTAACCAGCGCGCCAGCTCGCCATCGTAGGCCACTGGGCGGCGGGTCGCCATGACCAGGGTGACGATATAATTTTCCACGGCCGTGGCCAATTTAACCTGCAACACCTCCTGACGGGCGGCGAAGAGGGCCTCCTGAGTCAGGTGGGGAGCCTTCAGCTCGGGCGTTTTCTGACACTCATCATGATTCAGACGCAGTATGGCCAGTTCAGTCATGGCATCCGGGTAGCTCAGCTGCAGGTGCAGCATGAAGCGATCCAGCTGGGCCTCAGGCAGGGGGTAGGTTCCCTCCTGCTCCAGCGGGTTCTGGGTCGCCATGACCAGGAACAGCTCGGGGAGTTGGTAGCTCTTGCGACCGATCGTGATCTGCTGCTCGGCCATGGCTTCGAGCAGGGCGCTTTGCACCTTGGCGGGCGCCCGGTTGATCTCATCGGCCAGCAGCAGATGATGGAACAGGGGGCCGGGCTGGAAGACGAAGCTACCATCTTGGGGCCGATAGATGTCGGTCCCGGTCAAGTCGGCGGGTAACAGATCCGGGGTAAACTGGATGCGATGAAAGCGCCCCTCAATGCAGTTAGCCAGCATCTTGATGGCGCGGGTCTTGGCCAGGCCAGGCGGGCCCTCTACCAGAATATGGCCATCCGCCAGTAGGGCCGTCAGCAACCCATCAACCAGCTCAGGTTGACCCAAAACCTGTTCGTTCAGATAGGCGCGCACCGCGCTTATAGCTTGTCTTGACATTTCAACGCCTTAGTTTGTCCCTATACCGGTAGGATTCTACCTTGTCACCGCAGCCATGGGCAGAATGAATTGAGTCTGGCTACAAGAATGTGAGCCAAGTGAGCTATGCATCTGTAAATCATTGGTTACAGTTATTACTAGGGTTCTGCTCATTCACCAGCTTAGGAGTCTCACATGGCCAGTTCCAAGTGTCTGATGACCACCAAAGGGGAGCGGATCGCCCTGGTGCGTGGTTTGCGTACGCCCTTTGCCAAGCAGGCGACACACTATCTATCGCTGCCGGCATTGGAGTTGGGGCGCCAGGTGGTCGAGGAGTTGCTGGTGCGTAGCGAGCTGGAGCCGGGGCTGGTGGACTTGCTAGTCTTTGGCCAGGTGGTGCAGACCCCCTCTGCTCCCAACATAGCGCGTGAGATAGTCTTGTCTACGCGCCTGGGCGTGCAGACCGATGCTTATAGCGTAACCCGCGCCTGTGCCACCAGCTTCCAGTCTGTGGCCTGTGTGGCCGAGGCCATGGTGGCGGGGCAAGCGGAGGTGGCTATCGCGGGCGGGGCGGACAGCGCGTCCTGTCTGCCCATAGGCATCAGTCGCAATCTGGCCGAGGTGCTATTGTTGCTGAGCCGTACTCGCAGTTGGCGTCACAGGTGGCAACTGCTCCGCAAGCTGCGACTCTGTGATGCCAGATTAGTGGCGCCTGCCATTGCCGAATACTCCACCGGCCTCTCCATGGGGGATACCGCCGAGCAGATGGCCAAGCGCTACCACATCAGCCGGGAGGCCCAAGATGCCTTCGCTCATCGCTCCCATACCCTGGCGGCGGCGGCCTGGCAGCAGGGGGCCATTAGCGATGAAGTGGCCCCCCTCTTCACCGGCGAACATGCCGAGGTCTTAACTCGTGATAACACCATCCGCTTTGATTCCGAGCTCAGTGGCTATGCCCGGCTGAAACCTGTCTTCGATCGGCACTTGGGTAGTGTCACCGCGGCGAATTCAGCCCCCCTGACGGATGGGGCGGCGGCCCTGCTGTTGATGAGTGAAGGGCGCGCCAAAGCCCTGGGCTACGAGCCGCTGGCTTACCTGTATGGTTACAGCTTTGCGGGGTTGCCGGTCAAACGAGATATGTTGCTGGGGCCTGTTTATGCCACCGCCAAGGTACTGGCTCGCACCGGTTGTACCCTGGCGGATCTGACGCTGATCGACATGCATGAGGCCTTTGCAGCCCAAGTGTTGAGCAATCTACAACTGTTCAGCGATGAACGATTTGCCAGGGAGCAGTTGGGGTTGAGTCAGCCACTGGGCGAGGTGGATTGGGCTCGATTCAATGTCCAAGGGGGCTCTTTGGCTTATGGTCACCCCTTTGCCGCCACTGGGGCGCGCATGATATTGCAGACAGTCCGCGAATTAAGACGGCGAGGCGGAGGTTTGGCACTGACCACGGCCTGTGCGGCCGGTGGGTTAGGGGCGGCTATGATTTGGGAGGTGGCATCATGAGCTATTTCACACTGCAGGAGCATGAAGAGGGAATCGTGGAGCTGACCCTGGATGTGCCGGGGGAGCGGGTTAACACCCTGCAGGCGGCTTTGATCCCCGAGTTTGCCCATTGGCTGACCACCCTCAAGCAGAGGCCGGTGTTGCACGGTCTCATCATCCGCTCGGGCAAGGCCGATAGCTTTATCGCCGGAGCCGATCTGCACATGCTGGATGGGTGCGACCATGAGGAGCAGGCTCTGGCCTTGAGTCAACAGGGGCAGCAGTTGTTCAACCTGCTGGCCGAGTTACCTTGTCCGACCGTGGCGGCTATTCACGGGGCTTGTTTGGGGGGCGGACTGGAGTTGGCGCTGGCCTGTGATTTTCGCGTCTGCAGCCAGGAGGAGTCGACTCGCCTGGGATCGCCCGAGGTGCAGCTGGGCTTGATCCCCGGTAGTGGCGGCACCCAGCGTTTGCCCCGGCTCATCGGCCTGCCCCAAGCGCTGGATCTCCTGCTGACCGGGCGGCAAGTGGATGGGGCTCAGGCCCGGCGTTTAGGTTTGGTTGATATGGTGGTTCCCGAGTCTGTGCTGTTGCCTGCGGCGTTGCAGTTGCTGGCGCAGGGCAAGCGACGTAGACGCTTGCCCTGGTTTAAACGTTTGCTGCTCCGTTTTCCCATGGCGGCGCTGATCCTCTATCGGGCCCGTAAGGCCATCATGAGTAAGACCCGGGGCAACTACCCGGCCCCCCTGGCGTTATTAAGCGTGGTGGAGACGGGGCTGCGCCATGGCCCTGCGGCGGGCTTGGTTCAAGAGGCCAAGCAGTTTGCCTGCTTGGTGCGCAGTGACGCCTCCTCTTGCCTGCGAGCACTGTTTCATGCCGGCGTGGCGCACAAGAAGGAGCTCCTCTACCAGGGCGTGGCCCCCCAGGCGGTGCGGACGGTTGCGGTACTGGGGGCGGGCATGATGGGGGCAGGCATTGCCTATGTGACTGTGGCTAAAGCGGGCTTGCCGGTACGCATCAAAGATACCTCACTGGCGAGCATCAATCGGGCAATAGGTTACACGCGGAACTTGTTACAAAAACGAGTCAGCAGGCATCAACTGAACCACTACCAGAGTCAGGAGCAGCTACATCGCATCAGCGGTGGCATGGATTATCAGGGTTTCAAGGGCATGGATGTGGTGATAGAAGCGGTGTTTGAGGATCTGGTGCTCAAGCAGCAGATGGTGAGCGAGGTATTCGCCGCCTGTCATGGCCAGACGCTGTTTGCCAGCAATACCTCCTCGTTGCCGATAGGAGAGATAGCGGCTATGAGCCGCTTTCCCGAGCGCGTCATTGGCTTGCACTACTTCAGTCCGGTGGAGAAGATGCCGCTGGTGGAGGTGATCCCCCATGCCACGACGGCTGCCAGCACGGTTGCGACCATATTGGCGCTGGCCAGGCAGCAGGGCAAGACCCCGATAGTGGTCAACGATGTGGCGGGTTTCTATGTGAACCGGATCCTGGCGCCCTACATGAATGAGGCGGCGCTGATCCTGGCGGAGGGGGAGACCATAGAGGACATAGATGAGGCCCTTCTGCGGCAAGGCTTCCCTGTGGGGCCGCTGGCCCTACTAGATGAGATAGGGCTGGATGTGGCAGGCAAGATAGCCCCTATTTTGGCGGGAGCACACGGGGCCCGTTTTGCACCGCCCAAGGTGTTGACGCTCATGCTGGCGGATGGCCGTAAGGGGCGAAAATCGGGGCGAGGTTTCTACCTCTATCCGGCCTCGGGCAAGAAGCAGGTGGATGGCAAGGTGTATGACTTGCTAAGAGTCTTGCCATTGAAGCGTCTGGGCCACACTGTGATTGCCGAACGTTGCCTGCTCTTGATGTTGAATGAGGCGGTGCGCGCCCTGGATGAGAGGGTGATCGCCTCCCCTCGAGATGGGGATCTGGGGGCCGTATTGGGCATAGGCTATCCACCATTTTGCGGTGGGCCATTCCGCCATCTGGATCACTGGGGGCTGAACTTGGTTATCGACAAGTTACGCCATTACGCCCAGTTGTATGGTGAACGCTTCGTACCCTGTCCAGGATTGTTACAGCGGGCCGAACGCGGCGAGCGGTTTCATGTTGCGGGTGCCCCGGATTTGGCCCAAATGCAAAACGGTGAGCAGTAGCCTGGGGGGCCGCCAGGCGGGAGGAGCGCCATGGCGCTCCTCCAGGTTGGTCTAACTTACTGATGGGTAAACATCCGGCTGGCGAGGCGAAATGCGTTGAGATCCCGGATAACAAACCCCTCCTCGATACGTTCGCCCTGACGATGGGCCTCACCGTAACTGCAGAGGATCAGGCGATCGGCGCGATCACTGCGCAAGGAGCGAATGAAGCGGATGAGATCGGCGCGGGTCATCTGCTCGAGCTCCACGGCGACCCGTTCACGTTGATTGAAGCTGAAATCCCGGCTGCCGATACTGACCCAGAGTCGCTGACTGCGAGTTCGCAGATTGGCATCCTTTTCGCGTAACTGGCTCAACAAACCCTGCTTGCTCTCCTGCCATGCCTGCTCTGTGAGCTCCAGCAAGATGAGATGGAAATCATCGATAAAGAGCTCAATGGCATCCAGCAGGTGTCGGGGACCCACCACCGGTGACTGGATGTAGAAAATGAGCCCTGGGTGACGATTGAGCGGCAGGTTGCCGGTACCGACCACATAACCCAACTGCTGCCGAGTCCGTAACTCATGGAAGAAGGTGGAGGAGATGATGTGGTTGGCCAGGGTGTAGTGGGCTATGTCCAGGGGGCGGGTGCGAGCCGCTTGGTAATAGACCAACAGGGCGGAGTCCATATGATGGCACTCCTGCTCGCGGATCAGGGTGCCAAGCTGGCTGATATCGATTAAGCGGCGACGGGTCTCGCGACTGGGCAGGCTATGCGGGGTCAGTTCCCGCTCCAGGAGCCCGGCGATCTGGCGGACATCATCGGCCAGCCAATCCCCATGGGCCAGTACTTCCAGGTGGACCGCCCTGTAGAGTTGTCGTACAAACTCCGGTAGCTCATCGGCCGTGGTCTCGGTGAGAAACTGCAACAGTTGATCGGTGGGCGGATTATTGGGTTGCAACACGCTGGTCAAGTGGCTGAAGAGCTGGGATATGGGGCGGCCCTTATTCTGGTTCTGCCAATTTTGCAGCATCTGCTGCTTGATGTTGGCAAACCGCTTGGGGTCGACCCGGCCGAAGGTGCGGTTGCGCAGTATGAGTTCCAGCAACCGGGGCAGGCGACTGCTAAAGCCATTGAGCTGCAGGGTAAAGCCCCCTTGATGGGCATAGATGTTGTAGCTGAGCCCCGCTAATTCTGCTGGATAGGTGAGCTCATTGAGGTGGTCGATCAGCAGCTCGACGGTCAGCCGCATCAGGGCTATGTGTCGGGGGGAGCGCACCGCATGCTCACTATCCACGGCAATGAACAGCGCCCCCTTGGGCACTGGGTATTCGGCATCGTGCAGATGCCAGACCCGCAGACCGGCCCGGGAGATGAGGCAGCGTGGATGGGGCTCAGGGCTGGCGCACAGATGGGGCTCCAGACGGTCACAGATGAAGGGGTTGGCCTCGGGTAGCGTCAGGCTCGGATCCAGTGGCATAGGGTCCTGCCAGCGGCGCAGCCAGGCACTCTCTATGGCCTCGACTCGATAGGGGGTGTCATACCAGCGGGCCTGTTTATCTGTGCTGACGCCCGGGGCTGTGAGTTGGATGCGCATGTTGTCCGGGCGCATGAAGGAGAGCATCTGTTGGGTCAATGCCACATCAAACCGCTCCATCAGGTAATCGCCGACCACTATCTCCTCGGGCGCATAGTGGTGCATGTTGATGACCAGATGAGAGACATTGTCGATGGCTCGCCCGCCCTCCTGAAAACGGAATATGGAGTGCAGCACCTGCCGTTTCTCCTCATAACGCCAGGCATCCAGCCCCTGTCGCTCGATCAGGCGCAAGTAGGCAAACAGGGTCTCGATTATGGTGCCTTCGTGGTGCAGCCCCTCCTTGGTGAGGCCAAAGCTGACGCAGAAATCCTTGAAGTTACTCCCGCCCACACCGCTGCCGGCGGAGAGGGTATTGACCCAGCCTTGACGTTTGAACCAGGAGAAGAGGCTACCCTTGCCCTCATAGCCGAGCAGATGGCTGATGAAGGTCAGGGGTTTGAGGTGATAGAGGGCTTCAATGCCTGGTAGGGCAAAACTGACTATCAGTTTGCGACTCTCCTTGATGGGCTCTATCTGGATGCGAACGCCCAGATCTTGCGGCCGGTAGAGTGGGGTGGTGATGTGCTGTTTTCCCAGTGCGTGATTACGGATCTGGCTAAAATGGTCGCGGCAGAGACGCTCCTGCTCATGCAGGCTCAAGCGTGACTGGATCACCAGCGTCATGCGATCGGCACTGTAGTGGTGGCGATAAAAATTCAGCAGCTCCTCGCGGATGTGTTTGCCGTCCCTATCCCCCAGTGTCTGCCAGTTGCCCACCGAGAACTTGGAAAAGGGATGCGCCGGATTGACTGTCTCCTTGTGAACCTGATAGCTGCGCCGCACATCATCTTTTAATTTGAGCTTGAATTCGGAGTCGACGGCATTGCGCTCCTTGTCGATGAGCGAGGCCTCGAAGGTGGGACAGGTGAAGAACTGGCTGAATCGGTGCAACCCTTCGGCGAAGAATTCATGGTGGAGATCGAAGAAGAAATTGGTGAATTCGGTGCCGGTCCAGGCGTTATGAGAGCCACCATGCCGATTGATAAACTCCTGATACTCGCCTGGCTTGGGATAGGTTTCGGTACCCAGGAACAGCATATGTTCAAGAAAATGAGCCATGCCCTCACGGTCTGACGGATCATCAAAATGACCGGCATTGATGGCTAGGGCCGCCGCTGACTTTTCAGTTTTGTGATCCTCAATCAGGAGCACTCGTAGCTGATTATCGAGCTCGAGGTAGTGGTACAACCTATGATCGTTGGGGCTGACATGAAGGCGCATTAGGAGGGGATCGTCGACAGTTTATTGTTCTGTCGCATTATTATTGACCGGCCGGGAGGGGGGTGCAAACCGTTTCTGCGATGAGTGGGCATTGTTATGGCAAGGGGAAGTCAGTAAACTCGCGCCGTTGGTCTGACAGCCTATGGATGCGAGTCGATGAAAATCATTGTGATGCGGCATGGTGATGCCGTGCTGGGTGCTGATGATGATGCGGCGCGGGCGCTGACTGAGCGCGGTCGCCAGCAGTCGTTGGCCATGAGTCAGTGGTTGGTGGCGCAATTACCGAGAATCGATCGGGTCGTGGTTAGCCCCTATCTGCGGGCGCAACAGACCTGGCAGACGATCAGTTCTGTGTTGCCTCATGGCGTGGTGGAGACGCTGGACGAACTGGTGCCTCACGGCCATGCTGACCGGGTGAGTGACTACCTGCGGGCCCTGGAGGGTGAGGTGCAGAGCGTGCTGGTGGTGAGCCATTTACCTCTGGTGGGTTACGTGGTGGCCGAGCTCTGCCCTGGCGTGGTGCCGCCCATGTTTGCCACCTCGGCCATGGCGGCGGTGGAGTTGGAGCATGGGCGGGGTCGCCTGTTATGGCAGCAATCGCCCCACTTGCTGGATACGAAATAATTAACCCTTGCCAAAGTGGGTCTTAAGTCTAAGTTTTGATGACTAAAAGAATTTTTGTCTCTGGATAAGGAACATTTCCCTTTATTATGTTTCTAACTTGACGTGAAACACGAAAAGGGAAGCAAAATGAGAATTTTCAAAAAATATCTGCCAGTGATGATTGCCAAGTATGTGAAGACCTTCTTTCGCGGACGGATCTACATTCAGGGTCGAGGTGGATATGAGTTTGCTGATGGCCACCTGGTGATGCCGAACGAGGCGGATCGAGTGCATCAGCACACGGTAAAAGAGATCAATACCACCATCTCCGAACTCAGCAAGGCCGCCTAGTCACAGGCGCTGTCGGGCCAATTGCAACATCAAGCTTGTCTTCAGAAGGGGTAGCCATAGGCTGCCCCTTTGACGTTTGTGTGTCATGCCTGCGGTGGAGTTGCCCCCATTATGTGGCTACACTGGCGCCGCCTGCCCCGACCGGAGTTTTTAGCCCCTCATGCCTAGCTCGTTACGCCCCCTGTTTACCGAACTGGATGGCTTACTCACCCAATATGCCTCGTTCTGGCAAGTTCACCCTTTTCGCTTGCGACAGCATGGTTTCCAGCTGACGCAGCCGGCTTTGGCGGCCTGTCTGGATGCCCTGAGCCTGGAGCAACTATGGGCGCTGGATGAAGAGCCGGCGGCGCTGGTGGCTTGCCTGCAGCCCCATATTCCCATAGCTGAACGGCTGGCTGAGTTGACGCGGCTTCCGCGTCTGGAGCGTCCCTGTCAACCTGTGCCTGAGCCCCTGGCCCGGTTTATTCCTGGACGAAAATTGGCTCAGCTGCGTCACTTTGCTTCGGCCATGCCCGGGGTGCGCGGACCTCTGCTCGAGTGGTGTGCGGGCAAGGGGCACTTGGGGCGCCTGCTTGGCTTCCAGTCGGGGCAGACGGTTGTCAGTCTGGAGTGGCAGGCCCAGTTGTGCGAAGAGGGGCGGGCCCTGGCGGCGCGCACCGGCGTGACCATGGCATTTGTACAAGGGGATGCCTTTGCCCCCGAGTCTGATGCGCTGTTTTGTGAAGAGCAACATGCGGTGGCACTGCATGCCTGCGGCGAGTTGCATATGCGCTTGATGCAGTCGGCCTGCCAGCGGCGTACCCGAGCCATCACGCTTTCGCCTTGTTGTTATCACCTCATTCGCAGTGAGAGCTATCAGCCCATGTCCGAGTTTGCACGGCAAAGCCAATTGCAGTTGCAGCCCCAGGATCTGCGGATGGCGGTACAGGAGACGGTCACCGCCGGGCAGCGGGTGCGGCGGTTGCGCAGCATAGAGCTCTCCTGGCGCCTGGGCTTTGATCTGCTGCAGCGGGAGATCCGGGGCGTGGATGAGTATCTGCCACTGCCCAATGTGCAGAAGTGTCTGCTGAGCGGCTCATTTGCCGAGTTTGTCCGGTGGGCGGCTCAAGTAAAAGGGCTCGATTTGCAAGGCTTGCCAGCCGCCTCCGCGCTCGATGCTTTTGCTCTGGCGGGCGAGGCGCGCTTACCCGTCGTGGCCCGGATCGAGTTGGTGCGGCATCTATTCCGCCGCCCCCTGGAGTTGTGGTTGGTGCTGGACCGTGCCCTCTATCTGGAAGAGCAGGGTTATCGGGTGACAGTCGGTGAGTTCTGTGGCAAGGAGCTGACGCCTCGCAACTTCATGTTGCATGCCGAGCGGGATTAGGCGACAGCGCGCCGAGCGGGATTAGCGGCGGGCTTGGGCGGCCAGGGGATCGCTCTGCTCAATCAGCACCAGCAGGGCGGCATCCCCCCCCCACGCCTTGGGTGCCTGGTGAAACGCCTCGACCAGTGGGTGTTGGGCCAGCCAGAGTGGCACCTTTTGCTTGAGCACATTTTTACCATGGCCATGCATGATACAGGCACAGCGGATATGCTGGCGACGGCATGCCTGCAGCAGGGCGGCCAGCTCCAGCTTGGCCTGTTGCTGGGAGAGGCCATGCAGGTCCAGCAGCATGTCAGGGTAGTAGTCGCCTCGGCGTAGCCGCTTGACCTCGAAGCTGGAGACATCGCCGCGCACATAGCGCATGGGTCCCTCTTCGCTGAGATGGGGTACAAATTCATCGGAGAAGTAGTGGCTGACGCCCAGGGTTTCACGCACCTCACGCAGCAGTGCTTTCTGCTTGACCGGCTTTGGGGTGGGACTTATGGTATCCTGCTTTATCTGACGGGTACCGACAGCGGCCTCGCGGAACAGGGCAAGATCCTGCTCATCAAGGACGTTTTTTTTCTTCATTAATCAGGTATCTGCATTGTTATTGGGGGCTAACCCCGAATTCTACTCGACCCGGAGGCGGTTTTGGAAAAGATTATCATCGACGAGGCAGTCAATGAGCTGGCTACCGTCAATGACATGATGCGTTGGGCCGTCAGTCATTTCAATGGTGCAGGGCTCTTCTATGGCCACGGTACCGACAATGCGTGGGATGAGGCGGTACAGTTGGTGTTGCCGACGATTCACTTACCTCCCTATATCAGTGAGGAGATCCGCACCGCACGTTTGACTCGCAGCGAGCGTCAGCTCATAGCCGAGTTGGTTTCGCGCCGGGTGGTGGAGCGTATTCCGGCCCCCTATCTGACCAATAAGGCCTGGTTTTGCGGTCTTGAATTTTATGTGGATGAACGCGTCATAGTGCCGCGCTCGCCCATAGCCGAGCTCATCGGCAACCGTTTTGCCCCCTGGTTGCAGCATGAGCCCCAGCGGATCATGGATTTGTGTACCGGCTCGGGTTGTATCGCCATTGCCCTGGCGCAGGCGTTTCCTGAAGCCGAAGTGGATGCCATTGATATCTCTGGCGATGCCCTGGATGTCACCCAGATCAACATCGAGATGTATGGTCTGGAGCAGCAGGTGATCCCGCTGAGCTCGGATCTGTTCAATCACCTGCCCGCCGGTGACAAGTACGATCTCATCGTCTCCAACCCCCCCTATGTGGATGCGGATGACATGTTTGATCTGCCCGATGAGTTTCGTCACGAGCCTGAGTTGGCTCTGGCGGCGGGAGAAGATGGCCTCATCCTTGCCAAGCGCATTCTCGCTTCGGCCGGAGATTTCCTGAATGAGGAGGGGGTGCTGGTGGTTGAGGTGGGTAATAGCTATGTAGAGCTGCAAGCCCAGTACCCAGATGTGCCCTTTACCTGGGTTGAGTTTGCCCAAGGTGGCCTCGGGGTATTTGTAATGACCAAGGCGCAACTGGACGCTTGTCGCGATCAGTTCGCCGCTTACAGGAGTTGAGTGATTTATGGCAGGGAATAGCTTTGGGCATCTGTTTCGCGTGACCACCTTTGGCGAAAGCCATGGTTTGGCATTGGGTGCCGTAGTAGATGGGTGTCCTCCCGGGTTGGAACTCACTGAGGCCGATCTGCAGCATGATCTGGATCGCCGCAAGCCGGGAACCTCCCGTTTTACTACCCAAAGGCGTGAAGCCGATGAGGTGAAGATCCTCTCCGGGGTGTTTGAGGGTAAAACCACGGGCACCTCCATTGGCCTGCTCATCGAGAATACGGATCAGCGCTCCAAGGATTACTCGGATATCCAGGATCTGTTTCGCCCGGGTCATGCCGATTACACCTATCACCAGAAGTACGGGATCCGGGATTACCGGGGCGGCGGCCGCTCCTCCGCTCGTGAGACGGCCATGCGTGTGGCGGCGGGAGCCATTGCCAAGAAGTATCTGCGTCAGCAATTTGGCATCGAAATCTTCGGTTATCTGACTCAGCTTGGCCCCATCAAGGGCGAGCGCTTCGAGCAGGAGATCATCGAAAATAACCCCTTCTTCTTTGCCGACCCGGACAAACTCGAAGAGCTGGATGCCTTCATGCGTGACCTGAAGAAAGAGGGCGACTCTATCGGTGCTCGTTTGCAGGTGGTGGCGCGCAATGTGCCGGTAGGGTTGGGTGAGCCGGTGTTTGATCGTCTGGATGCGGACATTGCCCATGCGCTGATGGGGATCAATGCGGTGAAAGGGGTCGAGATCGGTGACGGTTTCGGGGTGGTAGAGCAGCGAGGTTCGGCACACCGTGATGAGATGCGCCCGGAAGGCTTCAGCAGCAACCATGCGGGCGGCATACTGGGCGGCATCAGCTCAGGACAGGATATTGTGGCCAGCATAGCGCTCAAGCCGACTTCCAGCATCACAGTGCCGGGTAAGACCATAGACACAGCCGGCAATCCGACCGAGATGATCACCAAGGGACGGCATGACCCTTGCGTGGGGATCCGCGCCGTACCGATCGCCGAGGCCATGTTGGCCCTGGTGCTGATGGATCATCTGCTGCGGCATCGTGGTCAGAACATGGATGTGGTGACAGCGACGCCCAAGCTGAAATAGCGGGAAGCGTAACCCGAGTAAATAAAAGAGGCCGAGCATTGCTCGGCCTCTTGCATGACTGGATGTTATTGGCGCGGCTGTTACTCGCTGAGGCTCTTGTGCAGCTTGACCGGTGGTTGTCGTCCCTTGCGCAGGCGGATGTTGAGCATCTCGACGGCCAGGGAGAAGGCCATGGCGAAGTAGATGTAGCCTTTGGGAATATGCAACTTGAAGCCTTCAGCTATGAGGGCTACACCGATCAGGATCAGAAAAGCGAGTGCCAGCATCTTCACGGTTGGGTGGTTATCGACAAAATCGCCAATGCTTTTGGCTGCAAACATCATGACGCCTACCGCAATCATGATGGCCAGCACCATGACAGGCACATGGCTGGCCATGCCAACGGCGGTGATCACCGAGTCGAGGCTGAAGACGATATCGAGTATGGCGATCTGGATCAGCGTGGCCACGAAGCCGCGTCCAGCGCTGCCGGCCATAGAGACGTTACCCTCTTCACCTTCTTCACCCTCCAGACTACCGTGGATCTCATGGGTACTCTTGGCCAGCAGGAACAGACCCCCCAGGATCAGGATAAGATCTCGCCCTGAGATGCTCTCGTTGAAAATGCTGAACAGGGGATGGGTGAGACGCATCACCCAGGCCAGTGACAGCAGCAGCAGTACCCGGGTCACCATGGCCCCTGCCAGTCCCAATATCCGAGCCTTTTGTCTCTGCTCTGGGGGGAGTTTGCTCACCAGGATGGAGATGAAGATGATGTTGTCGATACCCAGCACAATCTCAAGCAGGGTTAGGGTGGCCAGCGCCATCCAGGCACTGGGGTCAAGCAGCCATTCGAACATAATAAGATTCCATTGCGGCAATTGCCGTTTACTGATGTTAACAAAGTTGACAAGTCTACCAGTGAATAGGCGTGATCTGTATCATTGGCGGTGGCAGCCGGATGGATTTTTTTAACGGCTCTTGGGCTCGTGAGCTAGAAAAATAGGCAGGGCTCAGGCAGTATCTGCGCCTTCAGATCGGTTATCGCCGATTGATGCAGATCCGCCTTATCCATGGCCTCTACCAAGTGATCGAAACATGACTATTCTAGAGTTTGAACGACTGTTGCTGGCACAAATTGATGATCTGGTGGCCGAGGGTTCTGATGATGAACTCTTTGCCAGTGGCTATCTACGAGGACACATCTCCTTGGCGGTGGCCAATTGTGAGATACAGGGGCGAACCCTGCTGCGTGATGTGGAGATGAGTGTGCTGCGCGGGTTGCAGCAGGCCTGTCTCAACGGTGAGCTGAGTGATCAGGATCAGCAGCTGGTGGAGAACATGTGGCAGCGTTTGCTACAGCAGGTTAAGACACAACAATCCTGAACATCAGGTTAGCGACACAAGAGAGCGGGCCTAAGCCCGCTCTTTGCTTTTCCAGAGGGTGAGCCTAGGCACTCTCTTGGCTGGCCATGGCTTCTTCGGTGACGTCGTAGATCAGGATGGCCACATGCTCAATCTGACCGGTGAAATCCGGTAGCGGCATGATGGTGACGTTTTGATACATATGCTCGGCGCTGCCGGTGATGGGCCTATAGTTGGAAAATTTAAAGAGATAGGGGCGCTGCTCCCAGCTGATGAACGCCTTGTTGTTCAAGGTCTTGACCATCTCCAACTTGCGTTCGAGCCAGATTTTGTCCAGCTCGGGGTAGAGCTCGAACAGCTCCTTGTCTTTCACCTCGTAACTGAGTTTGCTGCTGTGGCTCTCCATGAAGCTGTTCCAGACCTCGATCCGGTTCTCTTTATTTAACACAACCAGGCCGACTTCCAGGTTTTGCACTATGGTCATCAACCAGTGAAACTCTCTGATCTCCATCTTCACTTCCTCATATCAGATGCAGGATCTTGTTATTCATGAACTGGATCGAATCCTCGGTAAACAGTAGCAGCAGATCGCACTGTACCTGGTGATCGCGGATCTGGTAGTTGATCTCTATGGCCAGGGTGCGTTTCCACCTGTGCTGGTTGGCCTGGATCAGCTGCTGAATGGGCCTGTGCTGCCCCAAGACCACTGGGTGTCCTTGACTGAAGGGGGTATCCAGTTGGTTGGCAAAGCCGCGCAAGAAGGCGCCGATGAGGACGTTGGACATGTCCATCAATAGCTCCAGCTCCACGCTCTTGGTCAGCGGGCCCGAGTGTTTCATCAGCTTGGCCAGATCGGCAAAGCTGGAGTCATGGAACAGCACTAGCGCTTCACCCGCTATGCCGGCACCGATGAAGCCCTGACATACCGCCGAGAGAGTATCGCTCCGTGAGGCCGAGCTCAGAGCCATATGCAGCTCACTCACCTCCAGGACATTGACATTGGGGATGGGCAGCAACACAAAGCCCCCCAGCATGCGGGCCAGCAGATCGGCGGCTTGCCCCATGGCCACGTTAGCCAGCTCCTGGTAGACATCCCGAGCTTCGACCGTGAGGTTAACACCGGGCGAGGGGAGCGACTCGGCTTCCCCGCCAGGTCGGTATAGATTGAGTCGCTCCAGTAGGTGGCGAATGTCATCGCCACTGCAGGGTTTTTTGATAAAATCCAGTGCGCCCAGCGCCATGACTTGGCTATGGGCCTCAGGCTGGATATCACCGGAGACGACTATGACTTTGCAACGGATATGTTCGCGTTGCAGGGTTTGCAGGACTTCGTAACCATCCATGACCGGCATGGTGAGGTCGAGAAAGACGACATCCCCATGGCCAAGCAATATTTGCTCGACGCCTAATTGCCCATTTTCGGCGAAATGGAGTTCGATGGGCCAGTCCGGGGGGAGCGCTCTTGCCATCTGCTTGCGAGCAAAGGCGGAGTCGTCACAGATCAATACGTTCAGCGCCATGATGCCTCTTCTTGTTGCGGGTTTGTTTCAAGCCTGAGTATAAGGGTAGCCTGTGCAGAACTTTGAGCAAAGAGTAATGGATCGGGCCTTGGACCAGTATGAAGATTGGCAGCCTTTGCGCCAGCTCACTCTTTGCTGGGATAGAGCAGGCCATTGCTCGGGCATGGCTGTTTACGAACAAGATTAAGGAAGAAGATGACACCGACTATCGAGCTATTGCGTAATCACACCTCCATTCGTCATTTTACGTCACAAGCTATCTCCGCTGAGCAACGGGAGGCGATCCTGGCTGCCGCCCAAGCCACGTCGAGCTCCAGTTTCCTGCAGTTGGTCAGCCTGATCCGCATCACTGACCCCTCAGTGCGATCCCGCTTGGCCTCTTTGGCCGGTGAGCAGCCCTATGTGGCCAGCGCCGCCGAGTTTTGGGTCTTCTGCGCCGATCTGGCGCGCAATCAGCGGATTGCGCCGCAAGCCAAGCTGGGCTTTGCCGAGCAACTGCTGATGGGGTGTATTGATACGGCCCTGATGGCGCAAAATGCCCTGACGGCAGCCGAGTCCCTGGGCTTGGGGGGCGTATTCATAGGCGGGATCCGTAATGCACCGCAAGAGGTTACCGAGCTGCTGGCACTGCCCGAGCAGGTGTTACCGCTCTTTGGTCTGTGCCTGGGCTATCCGGCGGAGCAACCGGAGCGCAAACCACGCCTGCCCCTCGCTCTGTGGCTGCATGAGGAGCGCTACCCCGAGGCCTTGGATGAGTCGTTGCTGGCCGAGTATGATGTGACGATGCGCCATTATTACGCCGCTCGCAGCCACAACACCAAGCAACAGGATTGGAGTGGTCAGGTGAAGGCGATACTGAGCAAAGAGAGCCGCCCCTTCATGCTGGCCTATCTGCAGCGGCAGGGGTTCATCCAGCGCTAGGTTAGGCATTCCCACTCCCAACTGACATCTCGCCCGGGCTTTGTTATCCTTGCTGCCCGTTTGAATTGTAGGGGTTTTTTGTGCGACCTTTTGCCTGGCTTTCGTTATTTCTTGTTGCCATTTACTTCGTGTACGGTGCTTATGTTCCGTTTTGGGCGTTGTGGTTGGAATCCCGCGGTTTGTCGGCCGATGACATCGGTTTGCTGATTGGTCTTGGGCTTGCCATTCGCTTTGTGGGAAATCTGCTGATCATGGGTCAGGCCAACCGGGCCTCCTTGCTGATCCCGGCCTGTCGTTATCTGGCCTTGGTCAGTTTGCTCTGCTTTGTCGGATTTCACTGGTTGAGTGGCTTCTGGCCCTTATTGTTGTTGATGCTGCTGGCTAATTTCATTTATCCCACTTTGCTGCCCCTGAGTGAAGCATTGGCAACTCGCATGACACTGCAGGTCAACCTGGATTACGGCAAGATCCGCCTGTGGGGCTCGGCGGCGTTTATTCTGGGTTCAACCCTGGTGGGGGCTCTGGTTCAGCACTGGGGCGCGGACTGGGTACTCTATACCATGCTCATCGGCTTGGTTCTGCTGTGTGGTTTAAGCTGGTTGCCCATGACCCCAGCGCCGTTAGATGGCGCCAGCCAGAAGGCGGGCGCGGGTTTCATGCCGCTTTTGAAGAGTCCGACTTTTTTGCGGTTTTTGCTCATCACTGCCCTGCTGCAAGGTAGCCATGCGGCTTACTACGGCTTCAGCGCTATCTACTGGAAAGCCAGTGGTTATGCCGAGAACCTTATTGGCTATCTCTGGGCCCTTGGCGTGCTGGCTGAAATCATCATGTTTGCGACTAGTCGTCGCGTGTTGAGTTCATTAGGTTACCAGTCTCTCTTCTTGATCGGTGCGGTTGGCTGTCTGCTGAGGTGGTCGATACTGGCGACAACTACCGATGTGACCTGGCTGGCGCTCTCTCAACTGCTCCATGCGGTTACCTTCTGTGTCAGCCATCTGGGAGCCATCCGCTACATGACGCAACATATGTCTGCCGATCAGGTTATCCCTGCTCAGACCCTCTATGCCGCGGTGCCGACAGGTATTGTCATGGCGTTGCTGACGGTACTCTCGGGTGTGCTGTTCCAGGCGTTTGGTAGCCAGGTATTCTGGCTGATGGCTGTCATAGTGCTGCCCGTTTTTGTGTTGCGCTTGCCAAGCCATGCTGTGGCTCACACCACAGATCCTGAGAGGGTGGCGGGAGCGAAATAGTCCGCAATGGGAACGTTAAGTCGCTGGTGATGGTCGACTGGTCACACCAGCGCTTGTTGTGTCGGATAGAGCTCTGCTATCATCGGCGCTGCTTGATAACAAAAAGAGTCAGTTGATGATCATTAAAGCTCAAAGCCCGGCCGGTTTTGCCGAGGAATATATCATCGAATCGATTTGGAATAATCGATTCGCCCCGGGCACCATACTTCCTGCCGAGCGTGAGCTCTCTGAGCTGATTGGTGTAACCCGAACCACGTTGCGCGAGGTGTTGCAGCGCTTGGCCCGGGATGGCTGGTTGACCATTCAGCATGGCAAGCCGACCCGAGTGAATAACTTCTGGGAAACCTCAGGGCTCAATATTCTGGAGACCCTGGCGCGTCTCGATCAGGAGAAGTTCCCGCAACTGCTGGATCACCTGCTATCGGCTCGCACCAATATCAGTGGCATCTTCATTCGTGGGGCCGTGAAGAACAATCCGGAGCAGGTGATCACCCTGACGGCGGAAGCCGCCAACCTGGGGGATGATGCGGCCTCTTTCTCCGATTTTGATTACCGCCTCTATCACCAACTGGCATTCGCCTCCGGCAACCCCATCTATGCCTTGATCCTCAATGGCTTCCATGGCTTGTATACTCGCCTGGGGCGCATCTATTTTGCCGAGAAACAGACCCGCGACTGTAGCCTGAATTTCTACCGTCAATTGTCGGAATTGGCTGCTCGCGGCGAATATGAGGCGGTACTGCCCTTGGTGCGGCAGTATGGTGCCGACTCGGGCAAACTCTGGCACACCCTCAAAGCCTCCATGTCGGATAATCTGGTCGAGATCTGATGTGAGCTCTGGCAAGGTGAGTCTGTTGAAAAAAAGCCAGTCTGTGTGACTGGCTTTTTTGTTGGCGAAGAGGGGCTTAACCTTGTTGCTACAGCTTCAGGGCTACCTTCAGCAGCGCCAGTTGCTCCGGCGTAAAGGGTAACGTCAGGGCGGCGGCTTGACCGGCGGCCGACATCTTACGCCAGGTTTTGGCGACTATGTCGATGATCTTCTCCTGGCTGTGCTGGCTGGCAAACTCGGCAAAATAGTGGCGCAGGAATACCAGACAGACCACATCCTCCAGCAGTTGCCCTTCGGCATCGCTCTTGAATTTCTCTTTCTTGATCAGGGTCGCGACCCGGGCCTGCTCCTCTTGGCTGTAACCGGCCTGAGCCATCAGCTCACACGCCCGCTTGGCATGCCAGAGTTTCAATTCGTTGCGCCAGGCCAGGTAACCCTCCCGGTTCATGGGGTAGCTATCCCGGGGCAGCTGCCAGCGCTCCAGATGCTGGCCCCGGGCGGCCAGTTGCAGATATTCGGAGGCGGTGGGGGCAAACTGGGCTAGCTCGGCACTCATGCGCCGGGCATAGAGCAGCTCATAGGCTAGCTCCTCACCGTCTAGTTGAACCCGGCGCGGGTCGGCCTGGTTGGCGGTATCGAAGGCGGCCAAGGCCTGTTGAAAACGAAGGGAATTCTCCATCACTCACTACCTGTGTTGAACTGGGGTCGGCGTTACTCTACCGGATTGCCGCCGACTTGCCGATCCCTGTTTGTGGATGGTGACCGTTGGCCGCGGGTTAGAGCGTGAGCCCCAGATGCTGGAAACTCAAGGCATTGAGGTACTCCCGGCAGGCCTGGTGATCGCCGCGAAAAACAATCTTGGCCTCACGCGCCCGCAGGTGGCGCAGATAGATAGGGTCGTAGTAATCCACCAGCAGGCGCTCGATCCACAGATGATGGCCCGAATAATCCTGTTGGTTGAACTGCTGCTGCAGAGCCAGCTCTAGCTGGGCATTGAGCTTTTGATAGTTCAGTAAGCCCAATCTGCGGGTCAGACGCTCCAGCCCTTGGCTAAGAAACTGCTGTAGCGCCTGCTCGGCACTCTGTGCACTCTGGCCATTGGGTTCACTCTGGCCACTGGCTGCCACGGCGGCAAAACGCTGGTACATGCCTTCGACATAGTCGCGACAGATGCGGTGGATCCGCTCACCCAGCGGTGCATCCAGCTGTACCAGAGGGGCCAGCTCCATCAGTGAAAAGAGCGAGCTGGGTAGTGTGCAGCGGCCAATCATCCGGCTCTCATCCTCCAGGATGAAGTGGCTCTGGCCTGCGGCCTGGCGCTTGAGCAATTCAATCGCCAACCCATTTTCAAAGTTGATATTGCTCGGTTGTCCTCCTGGCAGGGCGCCGAAGCTGGAGCCTCGGTGCCGGGCATGCTGCTCCAGATCTACGGCCGCTGGCACCTCCAGCAGCAGATCTGTCTTGCCGGATCCGGTCATGCCGGTGACCAGCCAGAGCGGGGAACGGGCCACCACAGACTCCAGGGTTTGCATCAAGAATTGACGCATTGCCTTGTATCCCCCCGCGATACGGGGAACCACGACCCCCTGCTCGGCGAGCCAGAGCTGTACCGTTTGTGAGCGCAGACCGCCGCGAAAGCAGTAGAGCAGCAGATCCGGTTGCTGGCGGATCTGGGCCAGCCACCCCTCGATGCGTGCTTCGCGTAATGCGCCGCCCACCAACTGGTGGCCCAGCGCAATGGCGGCCTCCTGGCCACGTTGGGTATAGCAGGTGCCGACGGCGGCCCGCTCCTCATCGCTCATCAGCGGCAGGTTGATGGCGTTAGGAAAGGCACCGGCGGCAAATTCGATGGGGGCCCGCAGATCGATGAGGGGCCGCGCCTGTAAGAACAGGGTGGTCAGATCGCTGCAGACGGGTAATTCCTGGGGCAAGTGGCGGCTATTCATCGCAACATGACCCGAGTGCTGCCCGTGTAGGCGCTGAGCTCCCCTATGGGGGCCAGCGTCAGCCCCAGGCTCTGGGCGCAGGCGAGAAACTCGGCGCAGGCGGCGGGACGTACGGCCACCAACAGGCCACCACTGGTTTGCGGGTCACACAGCAGTTGCCGCTCCCGCTCACTCAAGGGGGCCAGTTTGTGGCCATATGAGTCAAAGTTACGTTGGGTGCCGCCGGGGACGCAACCAGCGGCCAGATAGCCATCCAGGTGCGGTAGCAGGGGGAGGGCGGCCATCTCCAGGCAGGCCTGTAGCTGGCTCCCTTCGCACAGCTCCACCAGATGCCCCGCCAGGCCGAAGCCGGTCACATCGGTGAGTGCCGTGACGCCGGGCAGGGTGGCAAAGGTGGCTCCGGCTTTGTTGAGCTGGCACATGGTCGCTATGGCCAGTTGCTGGTGTTCGGCGCTCAACTGCTGTTTCTTCTGGGCCGTGGTCAGTATGCCCACCCCCAGGGGTTTGGTCAGAAACAGCTGGTCGCCCGCCTGGGCGGTATCGTTGCGCTTGAGCTGATCCAGCTGCACCAGACCATTGACCGCCAAACCAAAGATGGGCTCTGGAGAGTCGATGCTGTGGCCGCCCGCCAGGGAGATCCCTGCTTCCCGGCAGGCTTGGCGCCCCCCATCCACCACGGCTTGGGCTATGTCGGCTCCCAGCAATTTGATGGGCCAGCCCAGTATGGCGATAGCCACTATAGGGGTTCCGCCCATGGCGTAGACATCGCTGATGGCATTGGTGGCGGCAATTCGGCCAAAGGTGAAGGGATCATCGACTATGGGCATGAAGAAGTCGGTGGTGGAGATGAGGCCACGACCATCGCCCAGATCGACCACGGCGGCGTCATCCTTGCTCTGGTTACCGACTATCAGGCTGGGGTCCACAAAACCGGGCAGTTGGCTTTGCAAAATAGTATCCAGGATCTTGGGCGAAATCTTGCAGCCACAGCCGGCACCATGGCTGTATTGGGTCAGACGGATCGTGCTCATACCACCTCGCAGCATTGTGCAAAAAGCATTGTGCAAATAGGGGATCTTACACCCAAATGGGGCACTAGCCTTTGATGTAATGCAAGTGGCTTTGCAAACGCTGGGGTTATCGCTGTGGGTTATCGCTGTGGGCTATCGCTGTAGCTAGGGGCCCCAGGGCCCACAAAAAAGCCGATCCGCAATGGCGGATCGGCTCTATGTCTAGCTCAGGCGGGGTTGAGGTGTTAGCGAACGCGCAACACCAGCCCCTTGAGGTAGAAACCTTCTGGGTAGGCTACACCAATCGGGTGATCCGCAGCCTGGCTCAGGTGCTCCAGGATCTGGGCTTCACGACCGGCATCCAGGGCCGCATCGGCCACTACCTTCTGGAACAGTTCGCTGGTCATCAGGCCAGAGCAGGAGAAGGTCAGCAGGATACCGTTGGGGTTGAGCAACTGGCAGGCCAGCAGGTTGATATCCTTATAGCCACGGCAGGCGCCTTCCAGTTGGCTCTTGCTCTCGGCAAACTTGGGCGGGTCCAGCACTATCATGTCAAACTTCTCGCCGCGCTCCTTGCATTCACGCAGCAGTTTGAAAACATCCTGCTTTTCGAAGCGGGCGGCGCTGAGATCCAGGCCGTTGATCTCGGCATTGCGACGGGCCAGTGCCAAGGCAGGCTCGGAGACATCCACGTTCACCACTTCGGTGGCGCCGCCTTGCAGGGCATAGACGCCGATGCCGCCGGTATAGCAGAAGCAGTTGAGTACCCGGCGTCCCTTGGCGTAGCGCCCGGCTATGGCCCGGTTATCTCGTTGGTCGAGGTAGAAACCAGTCTTATGGCCGGTCTTGATGTCGACCAGGATCTTGGTGCCGTTATTCTCTTCGATCACCAGCTCATCCGGCGGGACTTCGCCGTAGACCACACCCTGACGTTCAGCCAGACCCTCTTTCTTGCGTACCGCCACATCCGAGCGCTCATAGAGGCTGCATTCGGGGAAGAGTTCTTTCAGGGCATCAAACAGCTGCTGCTTGTGGTATTCGGCACCTGCCGAGAGCAACTGGCAGACCAGGAAGTTGTTATAGCGGTCGATGATGATGCCGGGCAGGCCATCGGACTCTGCAGCGACCAGACGGTAGGCGGAGAGTTCCAGGCGGGAGATGAGCTCCTGGCGTCCCTGATGGGCCGCACGCAGGCGACGCAGGAAGAACTCGATATCGATCTGCTCGCTGCGGGTAAAGGTCCAGACCCGGATGCGGATCTGTGATTCCGGGGACCAGGCACCGCGGGCCAGCCAGCGTCCGTCGTTGCCGAAAACCTCGACTGGCTCGCCATTGGCGGGCTTACCTTTCACCTTTTCTATGGCCTTGGAAAAGACCCAGGGGTGACGGCGGAGCAGGGTACGCTCACGCTCTTTTAGTAGATAGATGAAGGTGCTCATGGGGTTCTCGTTAAGACAGATAGCAGATTAAGGGGGCGTATTTTAGTGCGCCCTCAGGTTAAAGGGAATGAAAAAGGTCGTTGCGATGTGAAATGGTCTGAGCGCAGCATGATCTTGGGATACGTGCCGTTTATGCAAAGTCGTGTAAGTTCGCTTAATGGGCCAGATATCACTATCTATTATGCCCCGGGTCTAGCCAATGTGCCGTGCGGCCAGCAGCAATAGCGAGGAGTGTGGATGAAGAGGTGGATGTTGCAACACAGAGGTGGATTGATGATGGGCCTCTTGTCGCTGCTGTTGCTGGGCTGGCTGGTCAAGCCCAGGTTATTTCCTGTACCGATTGAGTACATGACTGTGCCCGTAGTGCGCCAAGATATTGCGGAAACTGTGCTGGCGACCGGCAGCCTGGAAGGGCTTAAACAGGTCAACGTGGGGGCTCAGGTCTCCGGTCAGCTCAAACGGCTAGAGGTCAAGCTGGGCCAGAGCGTCAAGCAGGGAGAAGTGCTGGCAGAGATAGATCCCGTGCTGCAGCAAAACGATCTGCGGGATGCCCAGGCCGGGCTGGAGAATGTTCAGGCGCAGCAGCAGGCCAAGCAGGCTTTGCTGCGTCAGTATGAGTTGGCCCTGTCTCGGCAAAAGAAGATGCGCAGTCAGGATGCCTCCGCCCAGGCCGATCTGGAGAGCGCCGAGGCGGCCTTGGCCCAGACCCGGGCCGAGCTAAGATCCCTGGCCGCCCAGATCCGTCAGGCCGAGATCAAGGTCGATACCGCCCGTGCGAATCTGGGGTATACCCGCATCATGGCGCCCATGGATGGGGTGGTGATCGCCATCGTCACCGAGGAGGGGCAGACAGTGGTCTCGGCGCAATCGGCCCCCACCATTCTTAAATTGGCCGATCTCGACACCATGACGGTGAAGGCGCAGATCTCCGAGGCCGATGTGATCCGGGTTAAGCCTGGGCAAGCAACGCGTTTTACCGTGCTCGGTGACCCGGATCGGGAGTATCAGGGGGTGATGCGGGCCATTGAGCCTGCGCCTGAGTCGGCCAGCAGTGACACGTCGACCACCACGAGCAGTACCACCTCAGCCATCTATTACAACGGCCTGTTTGATGTGCCCAACCCCGAGCATAAATTGCGTGTCTCCATGACGGCCCAGGTGATCATCACCTTAGGCCAGAGCCAGCAGGCGCTGGCGATCCCCCTGTCGGTACTGGGGCGCGCGGTCGCGCCACACCAATATGAGGTGGAGGTCTTGATGCAAGGGGAACCCAGGTCTCGCACCATCCACACTGGGCGGCAGGATAGCGTTAATGTGGAGGTGCTCTCCGGCCTGGCGTTGGGTGAGCGGGTGATACTGGGGGATAGCCAAAGCGCCGAGGCCGCGGTGCCCAGCTCGGCGCGGCGTGGCCCGCCACCACGAGGATAAGCCATGAGCCAATTTGCGACAACTCAACCAAGCGAGCCCCTGTTACGGCTGGAACAACTGGATCGCTGCTTCCTCAGTGGCGAGCAGGAGGTGGCCGTACTCAAGAACATCAATCTGGCCATCTATCCCGGTGAGATGGTGGCCATCATAGGCGCCTCGGGCTCGGGGAAGTCCACCTTGATGAATATCCTGGGGTGCCTGGATAGGCCCAGTCGCGGGGAGTATCTCATCGATGGTCACGCCACCCAACGTCTCGGCGCCAATGAGTTGGCGGCCCTGCGGCGGGATCACTTCGGTTTCATCTTCCAGCGCTATCACCTGCTGCCACACCTGGATGCGGTGGCGAATGTGGAGATCCCGGCCATCTATGCCGGGCTGGATAAGCGTCAGCGCCATGAGCGCGCGCTGGGGTTGTTGGCACGCCTGGGGCTGGCCGATCGAGCCAGCCATAGGCCTGGGCAACTCTCCGGCGGTCAACAGCAGCGGGTCAGCATAGCGCGGGCGCTGATGAATGGTGGCACTGTGATCCTGGCGGATGAACCGACCGGAGCCCTCGATAGCAAGAGCGGTCAGGAGGTGATGACCATACTGCGTGAACTGCATGGGCAGGGACATACGGTGATCCTGGTGACCCATGATCCGCAGGTGGCCGCCCATGCCGAGCGCATCATAGAGATCCACGATGGGGAGATAGTGGCCGATAGGGCCAATCCGCGGCTGGCGGGGGGCGAGGCGGTCGCCACTGCCGGCAAACGTGCGCCCGCGGCGGGGCATCCGGGCGGCGAGGTCAACGCCTGGCTGGCCCGTTGGGGGCAGTTTAGCGAATCATTCAAGATGGCGGGGATCGCCATGGCCTCCCATCGTCTGCGTACCCTGCTCACCATGCTGGGTATCATAATCGGTATCATGGCCGTGGTCAGTGTGGTGGCCCTGGGGCAGGGGGCCCAGCAAAAAGTTATCAGCGATATCTCCGCCATGGGCACTAACACCATAGACATCTATCCGGGCAAGGATTGGGGGGATGAGCGTGCCAGTGCCGTGCAGACCCTGGTGCCTGCTGACTTGTCGGCCTTGCAGGCTCAGGTCTACACCGACAGTGTGACGCCCAGCCTCAGCAGCAATCAGCTGTTGCGCCTGGGCAATATCACGGCTACAGCCGCGGTCAGTGGCGTGGGTGAGCAGTACTTCCGGGTTCGTGGTTATGAGCTGGCCCAAGGGGTGCTGTTCAATGCCGAGGATGTGAAACGGCAGGCCCAGGTGGTGGTGATCGATGCTAACACCCAGCAGAAATTTTTCCCCCACGGGGTCAATCCTCTAGGCCAGGTGTTGCTGCTGGGCTCCTTGCCCTGTCGGGTGATAGGGGTGACGGCCAAGAAAGAGAGCCCATTCGGTAATAGCGATAGCCTGAATGTCTGGATCCCCTATACCTCGGCCATGAGTCGCCTGCTGGGGCAGCACTACTTCAGCTCCATCACACTGCGGGTGCGGGAGGGAATGTCCAATGGCATCGCCGAGCAGGGGGTGCTCAAGCTGCTCACCCAGCGCCATGGTAGCAAGGACATCTTCACCAACAGCAGCGACAGCATCTTGAAGACGGTGCAAAAGACCACGGGCACCCTGGCGCTGCTCATCTCCGCCATCGCCGTCATCTCGCTCATAGTTGGAGGGATTGGGGTGATGAACATCATGTTGGTCTCGGTGACAGAGCGAACCCGGGAGATAGGTATTCGCATGGCGGTAGGGGCGCGGCAGAGCGATATCCTGCAACAGTTTTTGATCGAGGCCGTGCTGGTCTGCCTGTTGGGGGGAACGCTGGGGGTGCTGCTCTCCTTTGGCATAGGTGCGCTCTTCTCCTATTTTGTGCAGGCCATCAGCATGCTCTTCTCGCTCACCTCGATCCTGGTGGCCGTCTTCTGCTCATCGCTGATCGGCATACTGTTTGGTTTTCTCCCGGCCCGCAATGCGGCGCGGCTGGATCCTATAGAGGCTCTCGCTCGTGAATAAGCGCCGGTTTATCTCATCAGGCTACACGCTCTGTCTGGGCCTGCTGGTTCTGAGTCTGAGTGGTTGCAGCAATTTGCGCTCTGAGTATCAGCGACCTGCCGTCACCCTGCCCAATGCGTGGCAACAAGCGACCAGTGGTCACGCCGTGCTGGCGGGGGAGCGCTGGTGGCAGCTATTTGGTGATCCGACACTGGATGGTTTACTCACTCAGGTACTAGAGCGCAACAACGATCTGGCCCTGGCCGGGCTCAAGCTACAGCAGGCTCGCCTCGAGGCCAATCTGACCGATAGCAACCTATACCCCACGCCCGCGGTTACCACCCATAGCCAGGTGACCAAGGCTCTGGACTCAGCACGCGCCTCGACTCAGAGCCACAGTGCATCGGCAGAGCTCAGCTATGAGCTGGACTTGTGGGGGCGGCTGGCTAGCCAGCGCGATGCCTCGCGTTGGGAGGCCGAGGCCACGGATCAGGATCGGGCCGCAACCGCGCTCTCCTTGATCGGTACCACGGCGACCCTCTACTGGCAGATCGCCTACTTGAATGAAACCATAGCCTTGAGTGAGGCCAGCCTGCAGGATACCCAAAGGGCACTCGATCTGACCCGGGTCAAATACCAGGCCGGAGCCATCAGTGGCTTGGATCTGCTGCAGGCCCAACAGCAAGTGGCGAGCCAGGAGGCGGAGCTGACTCAGTCGCGCCAGCAGCGTGTAGCACAGCGCCATGCGCTGGCACTGCTCTTTGATGGCCCGCCTGAGCAGACCCTGGTTGAGCGGCAGAGCCTGCACTCCTTGAGTGTGCCCGCCGTGCCCGCAGGCTTACCCGCCGATCTGCTTGCCCGACGCCCCGATCTGCGGGCCAGCGAGTTACGCTTACGCTCCACCTTGGCCAAGGCAGATGACACGCGACTCAGCCTCTACCCCGAGTTGACCTTGACCGGTTCCGGGGGCAGCAGCAGTGAGACGCTCAGTAAGCTGCTGAGTAATCCCGTCGGCGCCCTGGGTGCCAGTGTGACACTGCCGTTTGTGGATTGGCATAAGCAGCAGCTCAAGGTGCAGGTGGCCGATAATGAGTATGCCCAAGCCGTGGTTAGCTTCCGCCAGCACCTCTACCAGGCGTTGGCTGAGGTGGAGGATAGCCTGTCGGCCCGTGTCCACTATCAGCAGCAAGCCCAGTATCTAACCCAATCACTGGCGTTGGCCAAGCGCAGTGAACAACTGGCCGAGGTGCGTTATCGGCAGGGCGCCACCGGGGTACAGGAGTGGCTGGATGAGCAGAAGAAACGGCGCGATGGCGAGTCGGCTCTTGCCCAGAATCGGCAGGATCAGCTGAATAACCAGATGAAACTTTACCAGGCATTGGGGGGCGGGGTGCCGAAGTAAGGCGTAAAAAGCAATAAGGCCACCTAGGTGGCCTTATTGTCATGGGCTAATGGTTAAACCTTAAGACCGTGCAGCAGGCTAGTGAGCTCCTGGGCGGTGATCTTGAGGTTGCTGGTTCCGGCGACTGTGCTGGCGGCCGACTCCTCAACTTGCAGGGATTGTTGGCGCACCTCATCCAGATTGTGGGCTATGTCGGCGGCGACCGAGCTCTGCTCCTCGGCCGAGGTGGCGATCTGGACGCTCATCTCGAACATGGATTGCCCATAGCTGGCGATCCGCTCTATCTCCTGGCCCACTTCACTGATCAACTCCCGACTCTCGGCTGCCCTGACCACTGTCTTTTCCATTATGTCATTGAGGCTGCCGGTACCGGTTTGCAGCTCCTCTATCATCTTCTGTATTTCCACTGTGGCTTTCTGGGTGCGACCGGCCAGGGTTCGCACCTCATCGGCTACCACCGCAAAGCCGCGCCCCTGCTCACCGGCCCGGGCGGCCTCGATGGCGGCATTGAGTGCCAGCAGGTTGGTCTGACCCGAGATGCTGTTGATGACGGTGACCACCTCATTAATCTTGTTGGCGCGCAGCGTCAGATGCTCAACGGCACTGGAGGCTTGGCTTATCTCATCGGCCAGGCCCTGAATGGCATTGATGGTGCGATTGATGCTGGCGGCCCCATGCACCGCCTCTTCGCTGGATTGGCGGGTCTGCAGTGAGGTGTCGTTGGCGTTGCGGGCCACTTCCCGAATGGCGGCCGTCATCTGCTCCATGGCGGTGGCAAGCGAGTCTAAGTATTGGCGCTGATGCTGAGCCACGGACTCCCCCTCCTGGGCGGCGGAGCGAAACTCATCGGCAAACATCTCCAAGGCATCGGCGCTCTCGCCTATGAGCTTGACCATGCCATGCTGGCGCAGGGTCAGTCGGTCCAGGTTAGCCGCCAGCAGGCTGAACTCATCCCGGCTCTCCATGAAGTTGAGTCGCTGGGTCAGATCGCCATCGGCGGCGAGTTTCAGTGCCTGGTTAATGGCGAAGATGGCCCGTTGCACAAAGGTAGTGAGGTAGTAGGAGATGAGGCCCAACATGCCGATGGCCAGAACCATGAAGAGCAGGGTCGCTTTTTGGTGGTCAAACAGCGAGTAGTGGGCCAGGTTGAGTTGCCCGGTCACATAATCGCCCTGGGGGGTGATGGCGGCTAGGGTGACGAGCTCGCCACGCACTTGCTTGCCCGCCTGAGCAGTGATGCTGCGCGTCAAGCCGACGGGTAGGCTGGTTTGCCCCGTGGCCTGGCTAGCCGTGGTCTGCACCTGACTCTCCAAGGAGGCGATAGCGTCATAGATCCGGATCTGCTTGGCTTGGCTCATACTGAACAGGGTGATGCCGAGAATGGCGATGATGGGCAGCCAGAAGAGGATCAGGAATTTCTCCTTGATGCTGAGCTGGATGAGAAATTGGTCAACCCAACGCAATGTTAATGCTTTCATACTTTTATCCTACGAAGAAAATGTTTTCATTGTAGAGAGTTTAGCGGGTGACCAGCACAAGAGGGATCACAAATTGTCTAACATAACCTTGAAAATCGTGGTGTCCGGGCTGGTGCAGGGGGTGGGGTTTCGCTATTTCACCCGCCAGCAGGCCCAGCGCCTGGGGCTAAAGGGGAGAGCGACCAACCTTGCCGATGGTCGGGTCGAAGTCGTAGTGGAGGGTAGTGAGGAGGTAGTAGTCAAGATGCTCGATTGGCTCAAGTCTGGGCCCAGCTCGGCGCGGGTGGAACATCTGGTGTGTCAACCCTGCCCGGAAGAGAGCGGCACATTCCCCGATTTTCGGGCCTACTGACTATGGCGGATGCCTACGCTTTTTTACACCAACAACAGCAGACGCTGACCACCTTATGCTCTGGTGAGGCCTGGTCCGAAGAGTCGTTGCATGACTACCGGGTCTGTTTGCGGCGGCTGCAGGTGGCTTGGCCGCTGCTGGAGCTGTTGACGCCGGAGTGCCCCACTCAGCGCAACCGGATTGGCCGCCAGCTCAAAGCCAGTAATCGGGCCCGGGATAGCCAGGTGTTACTCACTCAGTTGCAGCAGCTCTCGGCCCCAGCCAAGTTGATAGCCAGGCTACAAGCCGAACAGGTCGCGGCCAAGCCGGTATCGCCAGCCTGGCTCAAGGGGCTGGTCGAGGCGCTGGCGCTCGGCTGTTGGCGTTGGGAGCAGGTGGCGGATCATCATGGGAGCTGCAAGGCGTTGTTGCTGCTTCAGCACAGGCTTTACCTGCACTTGGTGAGCGAGTTGGTCGAGCCGCTAAACCGTCCGCAACGGGCCAGGCAGGCCAAGCGCTGGCACAGGTTACGGGTGGCTATCAAGCGACTGCGCTATCTGCTGGAGTGGTTGGTCACGCTCGACGCGCGCTGGCAGAGTGATCTGCGCACCCTGAAAGGGTGGCAGGAGAGCCTGGGCAACATCTCCGATCTGGCTATGCTGCACGACTGGTTGCACCAGCGGCATCTGCGCCGGCAACCAGGCGCCAAGCGTTTGCTCAAACAAGTTTGTGAACAGCAGCAGGCCTGCCAACAGCAGGCCTTTGAGCAGTTGCCTTTCCTCCGCCAGTTTTTGCAGCAAGCCCAGGCTCAGCCAGAGGCCGCTGAGCTCAGGGGCGCGGTTGGCAGTTGCGCTGATAGCGACGCAGCAGCGCCTTGAAGGCCTCTATGGTGAGGTAGTACCCCCCGGCCATCAGCAGCACCCACAGCCAGAAGATGGCAGGCAGGGGAACGGTCGCAAACAGTGTGTTCATCCAGGGCAGGTAGCACTGGGCCGCCTGCAGCAGCACCAGTGCCAGCACAGCCCAGCCCACCTTGGGGTTTCCCAGCCAGGCCTGACGGTTGAAGGTGTGGCGCTCCCGTTGTCGACAATTGATGAGGAAGAGGATTTCGCTGGCGATCAAGACATTGATTGCCAGGGTACGGGCCAGTGCGCTATCTCCGGTCAGCTGCAGGGCCCCCTGATAGCTGGCCAGGGTCAGCAGGGCCATCAGCAGGGCGCTGACCAGTATGCTGAGCCATAGATCGGCGGGCAAGATGGGCACATGCCGGGGGCGTGGTGGTTGGCGCATCAGCCAGGAGCTGGCTGGCTCAAAGGCCAGTGGCAGCGAGAGGGCGACGGCACTGACCATGTTGACCCAGAGGATCTGCACCGGCGTGATAGGCAAGGGGATGCCTAAGGCAATGGCAAACATCAGTACCAGCGCCTGGGCACCATTGGTGGGCAGGAGAAACAGCAGGGCCCGGCGCAAATTCTCATAGATGGCCCGCCCTTCGCTCACCGCATCGCGCAGGGTGGCAAAATTGTCATCGGTGAGCACTATGGCCGCCGCCTCCCTGGCGGCTTCGGTGCCACTTTTGCCCATGGCCACGCCCACATCGGCCCGTTTGAGCGCCGGGGCATCATTAACGCCATCTCCCGTCATGGCGATCACGCCACCTTGGGCCTGCAACGCCTGGATCACCCTGAGCTTATGGCTGGGGGTGGCGCGTGCCAGGATGTCGAGACTCATCACCCGCTGCGCCAGTGCCGCATCATCCAGGCCATCGAGCTCACTGCCGCAGAGCACCACAGGGGTTTGAGCCAGCCCCAGCTGGCGGCCAATGGCCTGAGCCGTCGTGGCATGATCGCCGGTGATCATCATGATGCGGATCCCCGCGGCATGGCACTGGGCTATGGCTTCCCGAGCCTCGGGACGGGGCGGGTCGGCCAGCCCCACCAGCCCCAGCAAGTGACACTCAGCCGCGGGTTGCCAGCGCTCTTGCCACTGGAGGCCGGGTGGGGCAGTGAGTGTCTGACACGCCAGTGCCAGCACTCTAAGCCCTTGATCGGCCAGCTGTTGCACCTGCTGTTGCCAGTGCGTCAGCTCATGGGGTTCCAGGAGGCAGCAGGGGAAGATGCGCTCGGGCGCGCCCTTGAGCAGCAGCTCATAGGGGGCCGCCGTGTCACGGCTCTGGTGCAGGGTGACCATATAGCCATGGCTGGACTCGAAGGGCAGGGTATCCAGGCGTGGGCTATCCAGCGTGGTCAGGGTTACTCCCACCTTCTCGGCCAGCACCAGCAGGGCTGCCTCGGTAGGATCTCCCGCTACCTGCCGCGCGTCAGCTGGGCCCGTGAGTCGGGCGTCATTGCACAATAAGCCGACCCGAGCCAGCGCATGCAATTGACGCCAAGCTTCGCTGCTGGGGAAGGTGCCATCCGCTTGGGTCAGCTCCCCCCCAGCCTGGTAGCCCGAGCCGGAGACCAGCAGCAGGCCCGAGGGGAGGATCAGCTGTTGGGCTGTCATGGCGTTACAGGTCAGGGTGCCGGTTTTATCCGAGCAGATGACGGTGACCGAGCCCAGCGTCTCGACGGCGGGCAGGCGCCGGACTATGGCGTGTTTGGCCGCCATCCGTTGCACGCCGACCGCCAGGGTGATGGTGATGACCGCTGGCAGCCCCTCGGGAATGGCGGCGACGGCTAGGCCCACAGTCGCCATGAAGAGTTCATCGAGACTGTAGCCGCGAAACAGCCAGCCAAAGCCGAAGGTGAGTAGCGCCAGTGCCACTATCCACTGGGTCAACTGTTGCCCCAGGCGGGCCAGTTGCTCCATCAGTGGCGTGGTCATGGGCTCGATCTGTTGCAACAGTTGACCTATCTTGCCCAACTCTGTGTTATCGGCGGTGGCGACCACCACGGCCCTGGCCCGGCCTTGGGTCACCAGAGTACCGGCATAGAGCATGTTGCTGCGTTCGGCCAGGGGGAGCTCGGCCGTCAAGGCTTCTGTCTGTTTCTCTACGCTCAGTGATTCGCCGGTGAGCGTGCTCTCCTGCACCTGCAGATGATAGGCATCCAGCAGGCGCAAGTCGGCGGGGATCTTGTCTCCAGACTCCAGCAGCACCACATCGCCACAGACCAGCAGTTCGGCATCCAGCTGTTGCGGTTGGCCTTCTCTTTGTACCGCGCTCATGATCTTCAGCAGCGAGCGCAAGGCGGCAAGGGCACTCTGGGCTTTGCCCTCCTGCAAGTAGCCAAACAGAGCATTGATGAGGATGACGCCGAAGATGACGACGCCATCGGTCCAGTGGCCGACCACCCAACTCAGCAGGGCGGCGACTATCAATACATAAATGAGCAGATTCTGGAATTGCCGTAAAAATTTGCGCAGGGCGCTCTCGCTGAGCGGGGGAGTTAACCGGTTGGGCCCCTGCTCGGTCAGACGGCGCTGGGCTTCGGCTTCGCTGAGCCCCTCAGTCTGGCTGGAGAGCGCTGCCAGAGTTTGTGCCGCGGTCAAAGCATGCCAAGGTTGAACGGACTGGCTTTGCATAGTCGGTTCCTGTCGAGAGAAATGGCTCCTTTGAGTATGCGTTCAGGTTAACCCATTGCCGAGAGGCGGGTAGCAATAATGGTCTGCGTCGGTTAGGCGCTGTCGGCCTGCTTGTGGCGGCAGAAGCTGCGTGTGATCACATTTATCTCGTCTCAGGGGGGCAAAGAGAGTAAGCTTGCTGGCGCATATCAGTTCCTCGGCTTTATTTCGGGTGTGAGTCGCCCTCTGCGACCGCGCCGTGAAGCGCGATAGGCTGTGAAACCGTATTGTTAGCATGGGTGCCGATTTGAGTCGTTACCTGTGTATTGAATTGAAGTCTCTCTTCCTCCCGGTTTATTCCGCAGAAAGGGCCGGACTTCCCCCCTTGTCCGGCATCATCCGTCCCGCTGGGATGGAGCTGCCCTCTATTTCTCAAGTAGGTTGTTAATGAGTTTTTCCTCTCTTGGACTCTCTGAATCCTTGTTGCGTGCCGTGGCCGAACAGGGCTATGAAACCCCGTCTCCCATTCAGGTTCAGGCTATTCCTGCCGTATTGGCGGGCCGTGATCTGATGGCTGCCGCCCAGACGGGTACCGGTAAAACCGCCGGCTTTACCCTGCCGATACTGCAACGCCTGATGGGCGAGCCGGGCCAGCCCCGGAAAAAGGTGAGTCCAAACCATATTCGTGCCCTGGTGCTGGCGCCGACCCGTGAGTTGGCGGCCCAGGTGGGTGAGAGCGTGGCCACCTATGGTCGCCACTTGCCGTTGCGCCACACAGTGGTGTTCGGTGGGGTCGGTATCAACCCCCAGATGATGGCGCTGCGCAAGGGCGTTGATGTGCTGGTGGCGTGCCCCGGTCGTCTGCTGGATCTCTACTCCCAGAACGCGGTGCGCTTTGACGAGCTGGAGTTTCTGGTGCTGGATGAAGCCGACCGCATGCTGGACATGGGTTTCATCCATGACATCCGCCGCATCCTCAAGCTGTTACCGCAAAAGCGCCAGAATCTGCTCTTCTCGGCCACCTTTGCCGAGGAGATCCGCGAACTGGCCACTGGCCTGTTGAACAACCCCCTCTCGGTGGAAGTGGCGCCGCGCAACAGTACGGCCGAGCGCATCGAGCAGTTGGTACACCCGGTTGATAAGGCGAACAAGCCCTCGTTGCTCTGCCACCTGGTCAAGGAGCACAACTGGGAGCAGGTACTGGTCTTTACCCGCACCAAACACATTGCCAACCGTCTGGCCGAGCGCCTGGAAAAAGAGGGCATAGCCGCCGCGGCTATCCATGGCAACAAGAGCCAGGGCGCGCGTACTAAAGCCCTGGCTGGTTTCAAGAGTGGCGACGTCAAGGTGCTGGTGGCGACCGACATAGCCGCACGAGGCCTGGATATCGACAAGTTGCCTCAGGTGGTCAACTTTGAGCTGCCGAATGTGGCCGAAGATTATGTCCACCGCATCGGTCGTACCGGCCGTGCCGGGGCCGCGGGTCATGCCATCTCCCTGGTCAGCGCCGATGAAGGCAAGCTGCTGCGGGGCATAGAGCGTCTGATCAAGCAGGAGCTGCCGCGCGAAATCATCGCCGGATTTGAGCCCGATGCCCAGACCATGCGTGCCATAGAGCAGGGCACAGGGCAGCCGGTGCGCAAGGGTCAAGACGGTGGCGAGCGTGACGGTCGTCCAGGTGGTCAACGTCCTGCTCGTGCCGGACAAGGCCAACGCCAGGGTCAAGGTCAAGGTCGTCCCCAGGGACGCTCAGGTGGTGCAGGTGGCGCCAACAGCGGCAAGCCAGCCGCCGAGGGGAGTCGCCGTGGTCAGCCCCAGCGCTCACCCGATCGCCACTCGAATCAAGCAGTCAAGCCCCACGGCAATCGCTGATCTCGCTAACCGCTTGCTTTGCGGCCAAATAAAAACAGCCCGCCAGAGGTCACTCTGGCGGGCTGTTTGTTTGGGAGGTATATATGCCTTCTCGTTGGCGTATTGTTTTTAGTTCATAGTTGGAACTTAATTTTTGATAATCCAAAAGTCGAATGTTGGTTGATTTGGTTGTGCTGCATAACAGGAATCAGAAACATATAAGTTTACTTTTTTTCCTGCAAAGAATGCTGCTGTTAGTTGACTGAGAGCTGCGTTTCCATTGACATCCTTAGAATTCCAACGCATAGAATTTGTTTGACATCCAGTCGGTCCAAAAACACCTCCGCTAATATTGATGTAACATGTGCTGTCTGCTTTGTGACAGCCAATTTCTAGAATTGTTTGTTCTCCGGTATATGTCCCTGCGTTGCAAAAAAAAGATGTGGTAAACAACGAAACCAAAATTAAAACATGTTTCAACATGAATATTTCTCCAATCCTAAGATTGTTAAACATGAAAAGCTGTGAATTGCATTTCATGATAAGAACGCTATATCATCTATTCTTTGCTTAAAATATCCACAGAAAAATTAACCCAGCGAAACCCAAGTGAAATACTGCTTTCTATGCAATTAATCAGAATGTTCTGGTGTTCAATCAATGAATAGATGAATGTTATTTTTACTACTAAACCTTCTTGATTAATAATTTTTATGTTCGTTTGATGTGTATTTTAGCCCTTTAAGTCAAAAGCTGATAATTTTGCAGATTTTCCTGATGGACCATCAATGCAATTAGTATTGCCCATAACCCAAACTAGTTTATCTGAAACCTTTGCAGTCAAGGCTATGCTTAATATTGTTTTATCATAATCCTGTGCAGGGTCTAGCCAGAGAGATATAAAGTTGCTTTGATTGGCGCAGGTGTTTGCATTATCGAAGTTTCCTTTGCTAATGTTGACGAATATCTTTCCATTATAGGCAAATATATTGGTTACATATCCCTGATATGAATCGCAAAATGCTTGTGCGCTGAACAATAGAGAACAAATTAGCAGCATGGGCTTTTTAAATGACATGATATATCCTTGCGTAAAAATTTATTGGCGTGTATGTTACGGCTTTGTGTGTAAAACGTAGCAATAATATGCTCAGACAATGTTGTAATTAGTTAAGTAGATAGCTTATTGCGGGATAAATTGCCTAAAAACCGTAAACAGTGACTATAGCATTTTCTTCATCCCAATAACCATCTTGGTCAGATACTGTTAAAGATACATTATAAGTCCCCTATTTTCATAAAGATGATCTACAAAACTAGCAAGTTGGGCTTGTCTAATGACGGTCCCATCTCCCAACAAAATTGCAATACCCCTCCTTCTGGGTCACTCTTTTCGCCTGTATCCATAGGCATCTACACAAGTTAGCTCAAACCCTATACACATTAACCAAAATATCAACTGGCTATCTTGGCCAGCCTCTGTAGCTCTTTCGGGGTATAGGTGCTCATTACTTCCTGCATCTGAATGAATTGATACAAGCCGGCAGGAGTGCAGTGACCAGTTCATCTGGACGCAATTCTGTTTTGCGTTTTAAGGTGATGAGCGTTTCGCCGACAAACAGAAACCCAACGCGGCCTCGCAGTGATACCCTGCCTATTCAGTTCCCGCTAAGGTACGAAGAGCCTTTTTACTTGCACACGGTTAAAGAAGCAAGCTACAAGCGATGATTGATATGATAGCGGGGTTATAAACGGTAACAGATGCCATATCGTCTGGATTTGAATATTTATTACCATTTGTGAGAGACAAGCTAAGGTTGTAAGTGCCTATGCTATTATAAGTATGTTTGGTATTTGCTGAACTTGTTTGAATGCCACTAACTCCATCGCCAAAGCTCCAAATATATGACAGAGGGTTGTTGTTAGGATCTGAGGAAGAGTATGCCGTAAACTCTGTTTCTTTGTTTACAATTACTGAATAAGAGTCCTTGTCTAGGGAAGAAATTGGAGCCCCATCAAAAGATCTTACTGATTTATATAAATCCAACCTGGGAAATGTCAAGTTGTTTCTTGTGTCTAATACTGATACACCATTGGCTTTTAATGAGGCCTCAATATCGACAACTGTTGCTTTAGGATGAATTGCCCGCATTACAGCAAAAGCGCCAGCGACATGAGGTGTGGCCATCGAGGTTCCATAATGATCGCCATATCCACCACCTGGTATAGATGATGTAATGAGGTCGCCTGGCGCGAGGATATCGACCAAGCGAGAACTATTTGAAAATGGTGAAACATCGTCATATGTATCTGTAGTACTTCCAACTGTAATTGCAGCAGATATGCAACCTGGAAAACTAACCGCAGTGGAGCTAGAATCATTTCCAGATGCAATCACAGTCGCAATACCCGCACGCCTTAAATTAGATATAGTATTAGCTAGAACATGATCATCACAGGCAGACGTATAAGATCCACCACCTATGCTCATGTTAATTGCCGCAATATTTTTAGTGTTCGACTTATTGAGAACCCATTCTAACGCCGCAAGTTGATCAGAAGGGTAAGACAATAAACAGCTTGCTTTACCTTTACATTCTGGTCCGGTAACCTTTGAAAACACCTGCACGGCTACAATATTTGCGTTAGGAGCAACCCCCCTCATAGTTCCATTATCTCCCGCTGCTATGCCAGTCACATGAGTACCATGAACGCAATTGGGTATTCCTGTAGTAAGTAAGCAATCTTTAGCAGCCCCAGCCCCAAATTGTACTTTTTGTCCATTTGGACACAGGCTAGTTGCATTTTCAGTATTAGATGAAAAGCAAGCCTGCTCAACAAGCCTATTTGCGTAAAATGGATGATTCAAATCAACACCGGTATCGAGAATTACAACAGCCTGGTTACTACCCTTAAATCCTGAATTGTGCGATAAATCAGCACCAATATGATGAATAGACTGTACTAGCGCGGGTGGTACAGGAATATCTTCTTTTATGTCCTCTATAATGCCACTATTAATAAGGTCATCTAAGGCATAATCATCTACCTCAAGAACTAATACACCTAATCGAGGAAGTTCTCTTTGAGCCTTCATGCCGAGATCTTCTAATCGCTCACTTGCCCGAGTAAATCCTGATGGTACGGCTTTAGAACGAGGACTGCCTATTTCTACGTTTTTAATTTTGGCAATTATTCTAACTTTATCTCCTCTACTAGTCTTCTTTTTTATAACATTATAACCCGTTGCTATGTTAATTTTTGGATCGCCATTTGTAATTTGCTCTTTCGCGAAAAGACTCGACGACAACAGGAAAGAAAAAGTTATTAAACAACATGCTCTAAGATTCATATATTTCCCCAATGAGATTTACTATCTATTTAGTTACCTTTAATTTTTGACATCCATTGCTGATAACTTGACAGACTTTCCAGATGGGCCATCGATGCAATTATTGTTACCTATAACCCAAACAAGCTTCTCAGAAGCCTTTGCTGTCAGAGCCATGCTTATGATTGCTTTATCATAATCCTGTGCTGGATCTAACCAAAGAGATATAAAGTTACTTTGAGTATTGCAGGTGCTGGCGCTATCGAAGTTGCCTTTACTAATGCTGACGAATATTTTTCCATTATAAGCAAATATGCTGCTCACATATCCTTGATCAGAATCGCAAAATGCTTGTGTGCTAAACAACATAAATGATAGTGATAGCAATGACTTTCTTAGTGACATAAATCATCCTTGTTTTGAAATTAATTAGCGCATGAGGCGGTGAATAATACACTCAAGTATTGAGTTTTAATAAATTAAATGATTGATTGCGGGTAAGCTGGCTTAAAAGCTGAATTTTAATTCTTTATAACCAAGTAATCAGCTCTAGCGCAAGCCTGTTTATTGGTGGCGTCTGTGCTATCTAGAATAAAATAGTGTAGCCCATCAATTCTGACTATTACATCTCTTTTACCTTGCCAGCTTGGGTGCCGGCGAATGAATAGCTACTTAATAACATGCTTATTATGGCAATGGTCTTTTTCATGTTTTCCTCATTGTTTTAATCATAAAACAGCCATGGATCATTTCAATTCCATATATTCTGGTGAGGCATGTTTCTGGTTTTTCTCTGTGCATTGGGTCAGCGTGGGCCAGTAAAAATCTATCTTGCGATTAGTGGTTAATGCCGTTAATAAGACTGAAAGGGCATTTTTCTTGCTATCTGCGGTGGACCATTTAATTTGGCACCAGGTGGTGCTACATGTTTGGTCGGTAACAAAATAGATCTCACCATCAAAGTGCGGAATGACGCGGAGTACAGTTTCATAGCAGGTCTGGCCAGCTAATGCGGAATGAGACAACAGGGCGAGTGTCATGGCGAACATGGTTTTCTTGCACTTCATAATTAACTCCTTTTAAGGATAACATATTTTATGGTTCAGTTTGAGGCCTCTAACTACGTGGTGCTGAGGCCTTGGTCACGAACTCTCTCTCCCATTTTTTTAAGGTTCTTCGCGGAAGCGGCGTTTTTCAAGATAGTTGTCGCGTAAACCTGTTTTAAGCCGCCTGTTTTTGCTCTGGTTCGGGCCGATCTGGATTCAGCATCACCGCACCGATAGGCGCCCAGTTTCTCGTTGTTCGGCTCCACCTGGTTGGATGTCGCGCTCGGGCCGCCTGATACACCGCATCCCGTTTCGCCAGCAGGGCTTTATCTTCACCCCGATGCCGCTCGCTTGGTGTGACGAAGAGCGGATACGGCTATGCCGGTGCTCTTCGTTATACCAAGTCATAAAGTCGCGCACCCACTCTCTGGCCGCTTCCAGACTGGCAAAGCCATCTGATGGCCACTGTGGGCAGTACTTCAGGGTCCGGAACAAGGACTCCGAGTACGGATTATCGTTGCTGACCCGAGGCCGTCCCCGCGAGGGCGTGATGCCCAGGTCATACATCTTGGTCAGCAGCGTGACCGACTTCATTGGCGCGCCATTGTCCGAGTGCAAGACCAGTGGCTGCTTCCAGCACTGTTCGCGGATGACGCTCCGTTGCAGCAACGCCGCCGCTTGTTCACCGCACTCTTGCTCATGCACTTCCCAGCCCACCCCTTTGCGGCTGTAGATGTCCTCTATCAGATAGAGGTAGTAATACTGGCCACGGACGAGTGACGGCAAGTAGGTGATATCCCAAGACCACACTTGATTGGGTCCGGTCGCGGTATGGCTGGTTGGTACCGGCACAGGACGCGGTGGCTGGCTCCGGCCACGCCTGTGCTGCTGGTCAGCCGCCCGCAAGATGCGATAGAAGCTCGACTCACTGGCCAAGTAGCGCCCTTGGTCGGCCAGCCGTGGCACGATTTGACTCGGCGGCAACGAAGCGAACTCCTGGCTATTGCAGACGTCCAGCACGGCCTGCCGCTCCTCTGGACTCAAGGCATGGGCTGGAGTAGGGCGAACCGCATCCGGTCGCCTATCGGCACTCAGCTCAGGCTCGGCCAACCAGCGCTGGAGCGTGCGCAGACTCAGCCCCAACACCTCGGCCGCAGGATGCTTGCGGGCGCCAGCTTCAAGCGCTTCGCGCCACCATGCAACGTATTGCTGCCGCTCTGGCAACGAGGTCAATCGGCCTCGTCGACGCTGCTCCAGTAGGCATCGAGCTTTTTTTGCAATATCAGCAGAGCTGCCGCCTCGGCCAAGGCCTTGTCTTTACGACGCAACTCTTGCTCTAGTTGCCGGATGCGCTTCTTGTCGGCTTTGGCTTGCACTTTATCCGCCTGTTGTTGGGCGCGAGCGGACTGCTGGCCTTGGACACAAGCCGCTCGCCACGCCTGTATCTGCTCTGGGTAGAGGCCTTTTCGGCGACAATACTCGCTGAGTTCAATCTCCGAAAGGGCAGCCGTTTCCAGCACGGTTGCGAACTTGGCCTCGGCTGGCCATTCATCGGTCAGTTTGTTGTCTCCAGGCACCGGAGCCCCTCCGTCTTTGGCTTGTTTGCGCCAATGATACAGGATGGTCTTGCTAACCCCATCTTGGCGAGCCACCTCCGCGACAGACATATTAATGGGTGGCAACAGTTTCTTGAGTAAAGCTGCTTTACGCTCATCAGAATAACGAATCATTCGACACTCTTTTCCGCCCCCAGTCTTCACATTTAAATGGTTCAGATCAGGCGACAACTATTCTGACACCGGGGGGAAGCGTGGGGAAAGGTAAGTTGACAGACAGGGATCGGGTAAACTGGTAGTCGCCAAACAAACCGGTTCCTTCACCCTGCTGTCGCTATGCATCATATTGATTTTGCCTCGTTCTGGCCAGGTTACGACGTTTCTGTCCATAGCCGCTGTACCAAACAAATTACATTGGCTCTTGAGCCTCGCACCAATCACCTGCCTCTCTGTGGCAAGTGCCATCAGCCCTGTCCATTGATCCATGACCGCCGGATGCGCCTGGTTCGTGACCGTGACCTGTTTGAACTACGTGTCCGCCTGCAAGTCCCCATCCGTCGGGTTGACTGTCTGCACTGTGGTCGGGTTTCTGAACATATCGATTGGTTGCCCCCCAGCTCCCGACTCACACAGCGATTGCAGTGCTGGGTAGAGGCCTTGCTTGAGTTGATGCCCATCAGTCATGTCAGCCAGCTCACCGGACTGCACTGGCATACCATCAAGGCCATCGACAAGCGTCGGCTACAAGCCAGTGTTGGCACCTTTGAGCCCGGTGCAGTACGACGGCTAGTGATGGACGAGTTCGCCCTGCATAAAGGCCATAGTGACACCGGGGGGGACATCCACTTCGACTTGCTGTATGTAAAAACAGTATCTACGCTTTGGTCATGATGGTTCTGTTGGAGTAGATGATGACCTTACCTCGCAGCCAATTGATCTGCCCAGCATCCACACCTTACTACCACTGCATCGGTCGCTGTGTGCGCCGAGCCTTTCTGTGTGGTGAAGATGCCGTGACCGGCAAGGATTACAGCCACCGCAAGGGCTGGATATTGGCGCGGTTGGCCCTGCTGGCTGAGGTCTTCACCATAGAATTGTTCTCGTATGCTGTGATGTCCAATCACTACCATCTTGTCGTTAATATCAACCAGAACAAGGCATTATCTTTGACTCAGCACGAGGTCATCTCCCGTTGGAGCAGACTGTTCCGCGTCCCTGCGATTGTCGAGCGCTGGCAGCAAGGTAACGCGCAAGAAGGCGAAACCGAGGTGGCAGAAAAATTGGTCGCCCTGTGGCGTCAACGCTTGGCGGATGTTTCCTGGTATATGCGCTGCCTCAATGAATACATAGCGCGGGAGGCCAACCTTGAAGATGGTTGCAAGGGGCGATTCTGGGAAGGCCGTTTTAAATCCCAAGCCATACTGGATAAGCCCGGGTTGCTGGCCTGCATGGTTTATGTGGATCTCAATCCACTGCGCGCCTGCCTGGTTTCCACACCGGAAGAGTCCGCAGACGTCTCCATCCACCAACGCTTGGTGGAACATAAACGGCTGGCTGAAACAAATGGCACGACAGGCCAGCCCGAAGCAAACCACCCCTGGTTGCTGCCATTTGCCACCACAACTTCCGAGCCAATGAGCTTACCCTGTACCTTGAATGATTACCTGCAATTGCTGGACTGGACAGGAAGAGCAAGGCGTGAAGATAAGCGAGGTGCTATTGCTGCCGATATTCCGCTTATCATGTCTCGCCTGGGGATTGATAGCGGTAGCTTCCTGTCTCAACTGGCGATAAAGCAGCTATCACGCGGCACTGTCATTGGGCTGGTCACGGGCGCTGCAGATCATGCCAAACTCACGAACCGACAGAAGGTCAAGGGCAGTTTGCTAAGGCCGACCGCACTACAGTAATGCCCCCAGCTTATATTATCCCTAGCCATTGATCAGAAGCTTATGCGCTCTTCACTGTCCCTGGGCCGTCCTCACCGTTTTACCTGCGAAAGACGTGTGTAGCGGTTGTTGTTACCAGTCATTGAACATCTCCATTAGCGCTCAGTCCGGGTGATGCTGGAAGGATCTCTACCTGTAGCACCGGTTTGAGGTGGGTGTCCTTTTCAGCTCTATTAGATTTACTATCTATTTAGTTACCTTTAATTTTTGACATCCATTGCTGACAACTTGACAGACTTTCCAGATGGGCCATCGATGCAATTATTGTTACCTATAACCCAAACAAGCTTCTCAGAAGCCTTTGCTGTCAGAGCCATGCTTATGATTGCTTTATCATAATCCTGCGCTGGGTCCAACCAAAGAGATATAAAATTACTTTGAGTATTACAGGTGCTTGTGCTATCGAAATTGCCTTTACTAATGCTGACGAATATTTTTCCATTATAAGCAAATATGCTGCTCACATATCCTTGATAAGAATCGCAAAATGCTTGTGTGCTAAACAACATAAATGATAGTGATAGCAATAGCAATGACTTTCTTAGTGACATAAATCATCCTTGTTTTGAAATTAATTAGCGCATGAGGCGGTGAATAATACAGTCAAGTATTGAGTTTTAATAAATTAAATGATTGATTGCGGGTAAGCTGGCTTAAAAGCTGAATTTTAATTCTTTATAACCAAGTAATCAGCTCTAGCGCAAGTCTGTTTATTGGTGGCGTCTGTGCTATCTAGAATAAAATAGTGTAGCTCATCAATTCTGACTATTACATCTCTTTTACCTTGCCACCTTGGGTGCCGGCGAATGAATAGCTGCTTAATAAAATGCTTATTATGGCAATGGTCTTTTCCATGTTGTCTCCAATATTAAATCGTAATATGCTGGCAGATTACTCCAGTGCCATATATTCTGGTGAGGCAGCGGGCTGGTTTTTCTCTGTGCATTGGGTCAGTGTGGGCCAGTAAAAATATATCTTGCGGTTGGTGGTTAATGCCGTTAATAAGGTGGAGAGGGCATTTTTCTTGCTATCTGCGGAGCACAGTTTCATAGCAGGTTTGGCCAGCTAATGCGGAATGAGACAACAGGGCGAGTGTTATGGCGAACATGGTTTTCTTGCACTGCATAATTAATTCCTTCTAATAACCATAATGGTTCTGTATGCGGCACGTAACAAGATGGTGCCGAGGCATTGATTGATATCAATCACTAACGGGTAGCTATAGAACATCACTGCACAGAGTGACTTTTATACACCAACTCCATTCGGTTAATACTCTAAGAGGGAGAGGGATATCTTTTCCCTTGGTGCAGAGAAAAGACACCCTCCTTTCCGATTTTACAGGTGAGTGCTGGGGGTTGCTTTTTAGCAGCTAGTAGCGCCAAGCGCCACCCCCTCCCAACCTCCCCCTTGGCAGGGGGAGGAGCTGTGCTATTCATTTTTCGATATTTATCATACAACATGACCCAAGATAGGTATAAGAGACAGCTAGTAACTCGTTGACGCTGGGCCAATTAGCAGGCTGTGTGCTCGAGTCAGCATCCACTCCAACAGAACACGTCTGAACGAGGCGTGGATACTGTTTTTATATACCGAAAGTTGGATCGGATGCGCTGTCGCCTGTCATTAGCCTGACGTTAATTGTAGTAGTCGCCTTTGACTAAATACCATTTGGAGTCAGCAAGCTGAGATAATCTTACCTTGCTTTGATTTTTAAAAACTGATTTGTAGTAGTAGCTAGGCTCCTCAAAATATTCAATTCTGGTCACTTCACATGTTTTTATAGGTAAGCAAAAGCCATCAGATATTATCCATATAGTTACTGAAAGGCTCTTTGCCCCAGAGTCTCCATCTAGGGAAGAATTAATTGCTATGCAGTGTTGATTAATCATGGGGAAGCTAATCTTGTTCTTTAGGGAAAGAACACCCTTCTCTGACTTAAGCAGGTTTTTTTGATTGCCATCACCACATAACTGCATGTAACTTATATTTTCCCCTCTTTTTATTATATTTAATAGCTCATTTAATCCGCTATAATTTAATTGAAACCAAGCAGCCATGCTTTCTGGTGAGAACACATCGTTGTAGTGATCTTTATTACAGCCGGGAGTACACGCAAAGACCAATGCAATCAATTGTACTCTACCAAAAACTAAACCCATGGCCACCATAGACTTTATTTCCATAATCATGTCCCTCCATTATTAGCTTTGAGTCACCTTCTCTGTCTCCCCATGTGAAGCCAAGATTTGTTATTCCTCTCGCAATGGAATTAATTGTGACTGGTGCCGATAGAGCAACAGCAGCATAACTTCCACCACCTTGTTTAAAAGTTTGATATACGCCAGCCCCTGATAGCGATGTCGACAGTGGATAACCTTGTGCTACAGCCATAATCCCAAAGTGTACGTTGCCAAATTCAGACATACGGTACTCGCCAAAAGCTTCTTGTAAAAAGCGTACATTTTTATAATCCCATGTCCCTTCTTTTTTTACTTTCCCGATGAAATCTACTGTCGATAACTTTGTTGCTTCATCAAAGTTTTTATCAATGTCTATATTACCTTTTTTAAGGATGTCGCCCCATTTTGATTCAAACTCTTCCTTGAGTTGCTGGATTTTATAATCGATTGCCATATCATTTAACAGTCGGGAATACGCCCCCGTAATTGCCCCGTTGGCAAACTTGCCACCACTCAGTTCGGAGGCTGTGCCACCAATCATTGCGGCCACAATGGCATTTTTGGATCGTTCAACAAAGCCATTACCTCCGACTTCGGGCATCCACTTCATTTGTCCGGCAAACTGAGTAAAGCCTGCACTTAGGAAGCCGTTACCAAAGCTTCCCCCCTGACTGACAGACAATACCCCACCCGTGACGCCATGGGCCATCAATTTTCCGGCATTAAAGCCACCAGCTTCGCCAAATGCTTGATGTATGCCCCCAAATGCTGCGCCAGATATGGCGCCAAAGGCGGCTCCCTTTAGCGTTCCAGACCCTACATAACCAGAAATGGCCCCTGTGATGGCACCGATAGCAATAAAATTGCTCGACGAAATAGATAGCGCGGCCCATAAGGGGCCGGCCATGGGCAAGCATACCGCAATCGCCACCGCCGCTATGGTGCGCCAGTTATGTTTAACAAAGTTTTTCAAGCCGCTAAAGAAGAAGCCGCTGGGGTCGGTCATATTCAGCGGGTTGTTCAGTACATAGCTGTAGCGGTTGTAGCTTTGCAGGTTGTCTGGGGCTTGCACGAAGGGGTCGGCCTGCAGGAAGCGTCCCAACTGGGCATCATAGATGCGGCCATTCATATGGGTGATCCCCAGTTCATCCACCTCCTCATGACCGGTAAAACCGCGGGGCGTTGCGGCCGAGAGCCACTGGTGGCTCGGGAAGCGGGCACCACTGACCAGCAGTTGGCTCTTGCCCCAGGCGTCAAACAGGCGCTGCTCGGTTAGCGCGCCGCTGTCATCACTGACGGCGATGATGGAGCCCAGGTGATCGGTATGGTTATAGAAGCGTTTGCCTATCTTGGTCTTTTCATAATAGAGATAGGTCACCCCCGCCAGGTTGTAGCGATGGGTGATACTGCTGCCGCTCTTGTCCTGAGTGGTGATGCGCTCATAGCCACCCAGATTATGGGTGACGACATCAATGCCGTTGTTATCTTCGGTGCGTACATCGTGGCGTCGATAGCGGTTGCCATCCGGGCCATAGCTGAACTCGGTAAGGCTGGCGCCCTTCTTGATGCTCAGCAGGCGATCCTGACCATCGTAGTTCAGGGTGCGAGCACCATCGCTTAACAGGTTGCCGTTGCTGTCATAGCTAAAGCTCTGGCTGCCGAGCTTGACCAGACGATAAGGGTTCTCTGCCGCATACTGATAGTCGGCTAAATTGCCTTTTCTCGTCAGGTTGCCAAGGCCGTCATAGCTGAAGTTCTCTTGCTGCTCTGGTTGGGCATCCATGGCGGGTAAACCGGCCAATTCTGGGCGGGCGCCGATGGATGATTTTCGCCATTGCAGACGGTTGAGATCATCATAGCCAAAGGTTTCATTCACCGACTGCCAGTTCAGCCAACTGCCGCCATAATTTGCGTTACGGCTTACCAGATTTCCCAACTCATTGTAGCCATAGCTCTGACTGATCAGCGTTGGCTGCGGGTTGGTCTCTGTACTGGGAATACCAATGCTGATGGCCTGTATGGCACCGGTCTGTTGATTGTAATCCCGGGTGGTGATGACTTTATTACCCTGTAATTCACGGGTTATATGGCCATTTTCATCCATGCCCAAGATCACACGCAGTGTTTTAACGGTACTGATAGTGCCATTTTTCTGAATAGTCTGGATGACTCGATCTAAGTAGCCGCTTTCGTTGTAAACATTGCGGAAACCGACACGAGTATTGTCGAGTTGAACTGGGTAAAGCACATTATCAAGTCGCCCTTGAGCATCGTACTGGTTGGTTATCTCGTACTTGATCAAGTTGATCCAGGTGGTCAGCGTGAGTGGCCGGGATAGGGCGTCATAGCTCTGCTCCTCAGCGTATTCATTGTTTACAAAGCTGGAGCAATTGACGTTACCGCTCTGTTGCCAGCGGCGGTAGAGTTTCCCCTTGCCATTGGTGGCCAAATCATACTGATAGCAGATGGTTTGCACCTGCTGGTTATTCACCGGAGTAATGGTCTTGCGCACCAAGCGCCCCAAGCCATCGTACTCTTGGCTGATGACACTCTTGTTGGCATCACTCTGCTGGAGCAGTTGGCCAAAGCCATTGTAGCTATAGGTCCACACGCCCTTGGTCAGATCGGTCAGCTTATCCTTGTTGCCATTAATATCGGTGTGGCTGGTACTCAATACCAGGTTTTTAAGGTTGCCCGTCGCATCCTTATATTTACTGCTGACCTGGGTGTTGAGTCCGTTGGCGTCGTAACTGTAATTGTAGTTAAGCTCCTGTCCCATATTGTCGATGACTTGAGTCAGCTCGCCGTTGCCATTACGCACCTCCACCCGTTTTTGTTGTTTGGGGTTAAGTTGGGTGGTGGTGAAGCCGTTGTAGTTCCAGCTGCTGGTGCCTACGCCGGCCACGTCTTGTTGCACTATCCGCCCTAGAATGTCATAGCGGTTGCGTGTGCTGGGTGTTGAATCCCCCTCTGTTGGCCGATAGGTGGGTCTGACCGCCAGTATGGGGCCAAGTTGCAGCACGGGGCGCCCATCATTATCAAACTCGGCCCGGCTGACACTATAATGGGAGCCATCAAAGGCCAGCGTGGCCTCCTGGCGTTGTTGGCCAAACTTATCAAAGTAGCTGTACTTGAGCACACCCGTATTGCTGCGGCTTTCGGCCACATAGAGGGTAGAGGGGGCACATGCACTGCCGCTGCAGAAGTATTTATTGCCCGAGCTGTAGGAGCCATCATTGCTATAGCTACTAGATTGATTGGCAAACAGGTCTACCGTCTGATGGCTGATGATGCCATTAGCATCACTCTTGCTAATTTTGCGCACCAAACCAACCACAGCGGCACCATCGACCCCGTTGTAGAGGTAGCTAGTGGTTAATGCCGGGCTAGACCCGCCAGTGACGGTTTCACTACGCAGATAGTTACCGTTGGCATAGTCGCGGGTCACAGTGCGTGTCAGATTGCCGGAACTTTTGCTCTCAGAGGTCACGTTGCCATAAGCATCATATTGGTAGCGGGTGGTGAGTTGGCTGCTACCGCTCCCTTCGACACTGCTCTCTAACAAGCCATCAGCTTGGTAGTTGAAGGTCGAGAGTTTTAGCTGTGTCTGTGCAGCAGGGTCGATAGTTTGAGTTAAGCCAGCACAACTACGAGGGCCTAAGTTGCTGCTCCCCCGGATTTTGAGCACGGCGGCACAACTCAAGCGCCCTTTCTCGGCACCACCACCGGAGCCAGCGTAGTCATTGAGTGACACTGTGGTAAAGGTCGCGCCCGTGTTGCCCGTGTTATCGGTTAGCTGCACCTTGTTGTAAAGAACATTACCCCATTCATCTTGCAGCATGTTGCTTGTGGTGGTTGTCAGCAGAGCCTGACTATTTAGGTCGTTACTCTTCTCTGTGCTGCCGTCTTGATAGACCAGGTAACCACGCTGGGCTGTCACATCGGCATCAGCGAGAGCAAAGCCGGTTGATACGCCAGTGGTGGTGCCAGATTTGGCCCAGTGCCAGCTATTGTTAGCCGAGGAGAGCTCGGGTTTCGCCGCACTGCTGGTCAGATAGCGGGTGGTGGAGGCGGGCATGCCTGCAAGCGGGAAGTGCTGATGATAGAGAGTCGTGGTGCCTACCTGATCGCTAGACTTGATCGTGGTTAACATCTCAAAGCCGAGGAAGCCACTACCTTGGGTATCGAACATGCCTCCACCGTATTGATAATTGATCGTCACGGGGCCTGTCGGGCCATCTGATGTGACCTCAGATACCAAAAATAGGCCACTTCCCGATACGCTGCGGAAACGCGGGTTGTTGGCTGGTTTCTGGGTGGATTGGTTATAGGTATAGACGTTAGGATCTGTGGCTTGTTTGAAGGTTACGGTTGTGTTACCGCCCAGAGCCATAGGATCGGTATTGAATCGACGAATAACATGATCACGGATATTGCCTCGGCCACCTTGATTGACATAAATGGCTGAGTCCTTGATTGTGACCATATCTAGTCTGCCATTGCCCTGCACATCGGCAAACTGCACTGGCCCTTCACTATGAGTTAACACCCCGCGACGGTTAAAACTTAGTGCAGTGGCAGCATTAACATCAGCTGCAGCATGTGCTGCGCTGATATAAATTTCATATTGAGTGCTAGAGGCGGCATTTAGAACATCTGTTGCACCATCACCATTAATATCGACGAACAGTACATTGTCATTGGTGATGTTGGTAAGTGGTGCCGGATTGCTGAAGCCGCTGTTCAATAATAGCGTATTGCCTACACCTATGATTCCATACCAGGTGTTATTCATCTTAAACGCAAAGTCGGTCAGGCCATCACCGTTAAAGTCGACAGCATGCAGATTGGTCGCGTCATTTGCTACATCTATAGTAGCTCTATATTTTAATGCCTCATAGGCTCCGGTTGTTCTACCTGTTCCAGTAAATATTTTCCATTGTGACGTAGTGGTTGGGCTTCCCAGAGTCCATCGATAATCATACTGGGAGGTTGTAGGGTTTGATATTTTTTTATATTTTTGCTGACAATCACTTACAGAGCTGACATCAGTATGAAATTCATACGTTCCTTGTCCACCCGTAATTTGGCAACCATATTGAGCCGTATTCCTCTTCTGGCTAAACACTAGGTCTGAAATTCCATCGCCGTTCACATCGACCAGGTTGGCACCTTCCAATGTAAAGTCGTATGTAATTTTAGTTGAACCTATGTTCTCTTCGGTTGGAAGCCCGGTTAATATTATGGGCGCGGTGTTGCGAAAGCCCATTCCATTGCTGGTTGTGTTTATAATCCCTTTAATAAGACTCTCTTGTTTAAAGGCGATATCCTCTAATCCATCACCATTAATATCCATGACTATGGTGTTGGACTCCAATCCACTAGAGGGAATGTTTAGAGGGTAGATGTTGGAGCTGTAATCGGTGTTGACTATTTCACATTCATAATATTGTCGAGCGACGCAAACCTTGTCGGCAACTGTGCGTATGGTTGGTGAGAATTGAATAATCTGCCACTGACCATCTTTGCTGACTAAGAGATCCTTTACCGAATCCCCATTCCAGTCGATCAATTGGCTATATTCTGGTTTATCACTAGCACCGAGTAGTTTCACCTCGTTTGTGGCGCCATTACTCATATACCAATTTTTGTCACTGTAGAAGAGATAGTCGGCAATGCCATCACCCGTAATGTCGGCTACTCGTACATTATTTGGATTGTCAAATCTTTTATAGGTTAGATGTTTTTCCGTGGTATTATTGAATGATTCTGCATTGTCCGTTGGTGATTTTTTTGCTGGTTTTGTCCAAGTAAAAGAGAGGGGGGGAAGACACTGTTTATTGCCAGAAGAGTCAAATTCTGCCCCACACTCCTGAATGGCAGTGAGGTAATTTTTTTCCTCCTCCATCTGAGCAAAATCGTAGAAGGCTGAATACTTGCGTGTCGGTTGATCATCCACAGATATCAGTATGCTGTTGAGCAGCTTAGTGCTGTTAATCAGGGCTCCGGCAAGGAATTTTGAGCGGCTCTTGGGTGACTCTCGGTAGCCGAATTCTACCTTAATATTTGGGGTTGCGGAGGTGGATATATTACCACCATAGCTAATTCCATCTAGTAAATATTCTTGCTGGTTGATGTTTTTATATTTGAAATCTATATAGTTATTTTTGGAGTCTATTATTCGCGATAGCCCCCACGACAACGTCACTACCTGGGTGATTTTTAAACTGGTTTTCCCATCGCCGGCACCATTATCCATGCCATAATAAAGCTTATCCCCGTTTTTCTTTTCGATAAGAAAATAGGATGGGCCATTTCCGCTTGGATAGGTAGCGGTGATTTTTTGTTGGCTGGCGATTTCGGTGTAGTAACTGTTGGCACTCCAATATGTGGCATCACTGATTTGAGTTCTTGGCGCACTGCCAATCGGATAGAGGCGTTGACCATCAAGACAGAGGCGGTCTGACGTGTCAAATTTGATACCGGCAATGATGCCATCTTGGGCAATGTTTTTGGCGCAACGACTGATACCACTGGTGCCTGATATGTTCCAACCCATGCCCAAAACCCCTTCACCAATAGAGCTGGAATAGCTGAGGGATAGCTGGGGTTTCATGTTGCCACGGCCTGCGGGTAATTGAATTGGCACATCATAGTTGATGCCGCCATCTTCCCCAACGCGGAAGCTGGCGGCAGTGGAGCCAACTTTATTTGCCGGTTCAGGTTGCTCATTATTAGCTCTGGTATCCCAAAAGCTGGAACCATTACTAAGCAGATACCCATCACTAAATACAAAATCGGCGCGATTATCGCCGTTGACATCTCGTATGGCTAATGAGGAATTATTTGCGGCCAGGATGTCAGCTTGTGATGCATTAAATGTTATTAGCTGATTACTATCTCGCAGAGCGATAAAGCTATCACTCTGTGCGTTTGGCGCTCTAAATAACAAATCACTCTTGCCATCGCCATTGAAGTCTGCTTTAACTAATTGGTAGTCTGAAATAGGTAGCAGACCATATCCTTGTGCTTGCCACTCAGCTTGAGAGATATTTGTTCTTTTCCATTCGCTACCACTGCGATCTAGTTTCCAATATCCGTCACTTGGCATGAAGTTGACAGGTGTTGCAATGTCGCCATGAATAATCAGTAGCTCTGGGTCTCCTTTGTAATAAAAGCTCGAGCCTGAGCTATATAAGGTCCCAGCCTGCACGCTGCCAAGCGAACAGCTTAATATTATTAAGCCGAGAAAACTGTTTTTGAATGGCTGTTCCATTTCATTCCCTTGATTAATGGCTTTGCTGCTTGTTGGATAACAATACATAGGTGTTTTTTTAAAGTTAGAAGCTAAATATTAGGTGTTGTTCTGGTGTATGTAATACATAAGGTAGAACTATTGTTAGCCAGTATTTCTATTTAAGATTCTGGGCGGGAGATGGCTGAGTATTAAATAATAAGACTGAGTTTTTAAGTGGTTGCTTAACAGTTGTTATTGCATTGTATTTAATGACTCATCACCCAATGGGGAATGAACATCACCGATGCTGCAGCCATATACTTTGTTTTGCCATTATCGAGTAAGTCGTATTTGTGTTATATGGCACTGCGAGTTTGGGTTATGTGGCCACACTTCTGACTTATCGGCTAGAAATATTATATTGTTTTGAGCGTGAAATGCTGACAATAAAATGCTTAGGTTTTTTGAAAACCCTAAGTCTGACATCTTCAACCAATATCCACCGGGGCAGCTTGTATGTGGCGTGTCAACTGAAAATAATGTATCTCCGTCAGGGAAGTTTGAATAAGAGTTTATTTCGCTAATTTTTGTTGCTGGACTCATAACGACTTCAGCTTGAATGCTTCCAGTAAAAAGCGGTAATAATAAAATATACGGGATTATTTTTGACATTGATGACTCCTGTTGATATGCATGTAATTTTTGTTGCGTGTTGCAGAGTATTTGTTCGCAACCATGTTGTATTGTAGGGCGAAGGCAAACTACCGAGTTGTGAGTATAATTTTTGTTAGGAATATTCAAATGAAATACTCATCAATCATCACCTATCGGCTAACTGCATGATGGTATTGTTCAAGTACTTTGAGTTTTAAAAAATTACTCTTTATGTTGACTCGATTGGTTTACCAATCACTCAGTATTTGATCAGTAAGGCTTCTTAGTAAAAAATAAAAGTAACATATAACTATCAACTCGGTAATTATGCGCTTAATCTCTCACTCGCATATATTAGTAAAAAGTTAGTGAAAGGCTGGTTTAATAATTGGCTGTTGCAATGATTAGTTCTTAGCGATTATGACAGTGTATATCAGACTGTTTATAGAATTTAGATGTCATTGAGTGAGAATGTTCTCAGGCCCCAGATTGGCTTGCATAAGCGTGATAACCCACTTGTTAAAACTTCCCATGGCTACCGCACCGGAGATAATGTGATCTGGTTGGGGTTGTGGTGCTGTTTTTCACAATAATATGTGACTTTAGCTTCATTTTCTATTACAAAATAAATAAATGGTTATTTCGCATTATATTCATATACCAAGCTAATGATTATTCATTACTTGTTGTGATAGGGTGCTGATCTCATGTGAAATAGCCAGCCTGGCTCTCATTCTCATCTGGCTGTTAGGTGACGGCCCTGCCAAGGGCGAGGTTGCGAGAGGGGGCTCTGACTTATGAAGCACAAAAGTCTGATCCCCACCTTAATAAAAAATGGAAGGGCGAGAAACGACTACATCTAGTCCTGCTCTCAGAAGCTCTGCATATACTTGGCCAGAGATTTTAGCACCGCCAGCTTGTGGCTATCCTGGGCGTGTTGCTCCAGTAGCAGCTCTAACTTCAGCAGGTAACTATCGGCGTGCTGATCCAGGTAGTCGGCGCAGTGTTGGCGCCAGCGCAGGGCTTCCTCCGGGCTCAGCGTATGGGGGTAGTTGCGGGCCCGATAGCGGAAGAGCATGGCTTGCAGACGGGGGTCGTTAAACTGTATGGGGTCGCTGGCCAACTGCTCCGGGGGGCGGCTACGCACCAGCTCCATCATGGCCTTGTCACCATCCTGGCAGAAGCCCCCATACAGCTGTAGCTCAGCTTCGCGGCTGACCTGTTCGCTAGGGGTGTACTCCTCGCTGAACACCTGCAGCAATTTTTCCCTTATCTCAGGGTGCTGACGTAATAAATTCAGGCTGGTGCGGCATTGGGCTCTATTCAGCCCCAGTTCCTCGGCTCGCTGCTCCGTCAGGGTGGCGGCGGGGGCCAGGACTGGGCACTTGTTGATATGCACCAGTTTTACGCCTATGGGCAGGTTATCGCCCAGCTCATCGCGCTTGGTATAGAGGCGTTCGCGGATCTGTTCGCTCTCCAGCGCCACCAGGGGGGAGATATCCTGGTTGAGATCGACCACTATCACCGCATTGGCGTTAGTCGGGTGCCAGGCGACAGGGGAGACCCAGCTGGCGCAACCTTGCCAGGGGGAGAACATGCCAGAGACATGAACCAGCGGCTTCATGCTGATCACATCGATGAGCGCCTTGACCTGATTTTTGTTGCGTAACTTGAAGAGGTAGTCGAACAGCTTGGGTTGCTGGTCGCGGATAAGTTTGGCCAGGCCTATGGTGGCGTAGACATCCGAGAGGGCATCGTGGGCGTGTTCGTGGCCTATGCCATTGGCCTGGGTCAGCAGCTCCAGGCGGAAGCTGGGTTTGCCCTCACCATCATAGACCCAGTTAATTCCTTCGGGCCGCAGGGCATAGCAGGCGCGCACCACATCCAGCAGATCCCAGCGCGAGTTACCCTGCTGCCAGCTGTAGCCGTAGGGATCGAAATAGTTGCGATAGAGGGTATAGCGAGTGAACTCATCATCGAAACGGATGTTGTTGTAGCCCAGGATGCAGGTGTTGGCCTGGCTGAACTCGGCATGGATGCGCCGGATAAACTCAGCCTCATTCACGCCTTGTCGATTGACCAGTTGCGGTGTGATGCCGGTGATGAGACATGCCTCAGGCTCCGGCAGGTAATCGGTGGGCATCTGGCAGTAGATCATCAGCGGCTCGCCGATTGGGTTGAGCTCGGCATCGGTGCGGATCCCGGCAAACTGCGCCGGACGATCGCGCCCCGGGTGCGTTCCGAAGGTCTCATAATCGTGAAAGTAGAAGGTTGGCTGCTTAGGATTACTCATGAGCGTGTCGGTCAATCTCATCAATTGGGGCCAATGTCTGGAGGCCAAGAGAGCACAGGTTCGGATATTGTCACTCTCGAGCCCGGAGCCGGGTTGAAACTAGGTATGAGCGCGGCTCATGGTAAACCATATTCATCTGGGAGCAACAGCATAGGCTTGGATCGGGAGCTAGAGTGGCTAGCTGTCAGCGGTGTGCTTGGCATACGCTGCGCCATCGAAGCCCTGCTGGATCAACAGTTGAGCGGCTGCTTGGTGATCATCACATAGTAATAATGAGACGATCTTGCTCGGGAAGGCGGGGTTAACGCGCTGGTTGATGTCCCACAAAATACGGGCAGAACCACTCCCCATGACGGCGACAGCACAACTCAGGCCATGGGTGAGAGCCCAAGCCATGGCTTCTTTGATGAAGGGGGTACACTCGGGGGTGCGGCCAAGCCACTGCTGCAGATCTAGCACATGAGCCCACCGCTTGGGTTTGCCATGTTGCTGCCAAGCGTGTTGGAAATTTAGTAAACAGATGTGAGAGCCCTCTTCATTGAAGGGGCCGTTGAGCTGAGTCAAACAGATATTTCCTATCCAGGTGATAAGCATGTCACCGTGAGCTTCCTGTACCACTTTATTGTCCCCTCTGATTACACGGCTCCAGCATAGCAACATGGTGTCATTCGTTTAGGGAGCTGCATCACTGTGCTTTCACATGCTTGCTGATGAGTCCGAACATGCCATTATACCAATCAATTTAACGTAACTAATGCAATTGCGAAGCTAAAAATTCAGCTATCGGTAGTGCTAAAAAGGGGAGTAAAGCCGCGCCAGCTCTGGCTTGCAGGCTGGCGCTATATTTTTTTACGACTGATGCCCATGCGTTTTTTTCTTCTTCTGTTTTTGCTCGGGCCTCTGCTAGCTTTGTTACTACTTCTGCAGGGTCTATTCCGCATTCATTAGCTAGAAAAATCCCTAATTTATCAGTTAGTTGAACTTGGCCAGACCAAAGCATGTTTACATATGATTTGCTGATTTCAAGCTCTGCGGCCACTTGCTTTTGCTGAGTGTATTTTTTCTGCTTCATAAACAGCTCTATTAGCTCTTTTGAGTACATTTTTCTTTCCCCATGTGTTGCGTCTAACTCCTATCGTAGTTCATTTGGTTCAAAAATTACTGTATTGCCAGTTCAATAAATCTTGAATTACAGTGTCAACAATCTAAGGATTATTGGACCGGCACCATGACACAGAACATTGCTACGCAACAACCCGCACAACAAACCTACTGTGCCCGCGTTCTTCTTGCTGCGTCTGGTTATGGCCCTGACTCTACTGTTGGTGGCGAGTGATGGTTATGGTCTATTGGCAATCCGATGACGTTTTCGGCGTCTCCTACTGCATTAACGGCCATGTCGATTTCTGTCGGTCGGTTTCGTCTCTCCATGGTCTTTGCGCTCACGAATATGGCGCGGGCAATTTTCAGCTTGTCGAAATCACCAACGAGCAACAGTACAACGAGCTTTTACAGTCTGGGGTGTTCTATGCCCAGCCATAAGACCATCATTGACTATCTGAGCTTCACCTTTGCCCCGCCATTGCTTCGCCGTCTCACTGAGCTGGCCAAGATGGGCGCCAAGCTCAAAAGCCCCCTGGCTGGTATTGATTGGCATATCGCCCACCGTGAACTTGCTTCATATATTGAGCCGCTACTCATGCCGGATGAGTTCGTCCTTGATGGCTCTCTCTCCCAGCTCCATCAGTGTGGTTTTGAGCTTCAATCGTCTATCGTTGACCCTGAGCTTTCCGCCGCTGATAGCGCCCTTGCGTCTCGCGCTGTGTCATTTCATGGCTGTTACTCTGACTTGATTGCCTCCTTTGGTGTTCAGTGGCTGGATTCGCTATGCAAGGCCGAGCTTGATTTCTTCCTGCATGTTTTGAATGAGAGTGTCAGTCCGTCTGCCTCTTCCCCTCGCTGGACTGTCATTCCTAAGCTGGGCGGTATGTTCGGGTATAAAAACTCGGCATCCCTGCTTTGTGATGGTATGTCCGCTGGCGTTATCGCATGGGGCTCCTCTAACCATGGTTGCTTAGTGTCATTCACAGGTACGGGTTGTGCGGCATTAGATTTTCCGGCTCTCCATCGCATTCTTGCCCCCCTGGGTAAGCAAGCCCCTGCTTGTGATGCTCTTGGTGCCGATGGCTCTAAAATTCAAAAGTCTATTACCTTTGGTGCCAAAATCACTCGCCTTGATATTGCCCTGGACGATTATGAGGGCGATACCTTCGACCCTCACTCTATGTATCAGTGTGCCGAGGATGGCGCGTTTGTGGGTCGTGGTAAGCCCCCAAAATATTCGTGGGTTGAGTCTGGTACTTGCCTGCCTGCTGACCGCGCCCGTGCCTATGGTCGTCGCTATACGTTAGAGCCGTCATCGGGAGTGACCTTCTATGTGGGTCATCGTGAATCTGGCAAGCTGGTGCGCTTTTATGAGAAGGGCAAACAGATGAAAAGTGAGGATTATCCGAATTGGCAACGTGCCGAGGTGGAAATCCACGCTAAAGACCGTGTAATTCCGTTTGATGCGTTGATTAATCCAGATGCTTATTTCGCTGGGGCTTATCCAGTCCTTGCCGATATTCTTCGTGATGTGACGCCTATATTGATTTGCACATTTCGGAATAGTTTTGAAATCAACGAATCTGTTGCCATTGAAAATGGTCGCCGCCAAATTGGCCGCTTAGTTAATTACATGTCCCGCGTGGCTAGAATGTCGCCGTTTGATATTGTTGCTACTTTTTTATCTGGTTTAGACCCGCTGTCTATTCCACGCCGTTTATCCGTCCCTGTGCCTCAAGAGTATATAAATTCGTTTGCGGCCGAGGGGTTTTATTCTGATATTGAGGGTGCTCATTATGTCTAACATTTCAACAGGTGTTTTTTGTCGCGGCGTGTTAGTTGGCTATGCCACTGTGGATGATAGCTACAATAATAAATCTGGTGACCGTGTCGAAAAAACCGCTCACCTCATCGGTATTCGCAAAATGATTATCGACCGATTTGGTATGCCGTCTGAGGTTACTCAGCCGTTGGTTTTGTCTGACTCGTTGCTTAAGAATAAGCCGTTTATGCAGTCAATTACCGTTTGTCGCGGCATGATGGTCGAAGCCCCTCTTTCTGGGTTCTCCGATTTCCATAATCGCCCGTATGTTTCCAATGATTGTGTTTTGACCCCATTGGGTGCTCAGCCGTCATCTGTTGAATCGATGTTTTCATCTGATATTCAAGAGCCTGCCTTTGCTGGCGACAAGAAATGAATTGCCTGACCGTTAATGGTGAAATATTTACGGTCACTCAATTGCCAGATGGTGAGCAATGCACTGGTTATGTGCTGTTAACTCAAACTGATTTACAGCAGCATTTATATGAATTTGATGCTGCTACCTTCGACCAGATATTAGGATGGATGCTTGTTTCATTCGTATCAGGTCACATCGCTGGGCGTATCTGTCGTTTGATGCGCATTTAATAACTGTAGGAGTTTTACTCATTATGAGACATTTCGTCACTCGCGTTAAATATTACGGCGTCCGTACTGCCGCCGTTGGTTCTGGTCTGATGTTGTCTGCTGGTGCTGCCATGGCCGAAGGTGATAGCACCACTACGGCCATCAATGGTGCCCTTACCAGAGGTGATGCTGCTGTGGGTCTCGTCGTTACTGGCGTGATTGGTTTGGCTGCCCTGGCCTTTGGTCTCACTATGATTAAAGGCTGGCTGGGCAAGTAATGCTTGCCGCTGCCCTTCTGGCGTCCGCAGGTGCCCTTGTGTTCGCCATGGGTTTCCTGAGCGGTGTTTTCACTTCTTAGGAGTTAGGGCGGGAAACCGCCCTAGTTTATTATGCTGCTTAGAGTCTTGACCTATTCCTGTCTTTTATTCCTGATTGTTTTTTCAATCGGTCTTTCTTTTGCTTCTGAATTCGTACCTGCTCAGCCTAGCTTTATTAACTCTCTTGGCAATTGCCGTGATTCCAATTGGAATTGGTCTATTGAGGGTGTTTCTGGCTCTGCTTGTTCTGCTTATTTTAAAACCCATTCTCCATGGGATTCTTGCACTATTAATACATCCTCTTCTCTCGTTAATAATTCCATTCCTTGTCTTACTTCTGGTGGTTCAACTCTCGGGTATTGGTATCCTGTTAAATCTTACTCTTGTCCTCCTGCTGACAATCCTACTTATACAATTGGTCCAACTTCCGATGCCACTGGTGCTATGGTTTGCGGTCAAAAGCAATGCGAATACTCCACCGGCTCTTTTGAGGCAAATGGTTTATCCAATGGTTCTGGCACTGCTTGTGTTATGGGTTGCCAAGCCAAAGTTCTTTACCCGTCTAGAGCTCAAGGTCAGTTCGGTTGGCTTTTTACTGGCGTTCGAGGTGTTGATGCCTGTCATTGTCCTGCTGGGGTTTCTAATTGCTGGGTTTCCGGTTCTTCTACTACTGTCGACCCCGTTCCTAGTGCTGAAACTCAGTGCTATGCGTACGATGATGGCTCTATTAAGTCTGTCGATTGCGGTAAGAATGGCTCAATGACTGTCGATGTGGGTGCTATTCAAGAGGCTATTTTTACCACTGATACTAAAGTTAATCAGATTGAAAGCTCTCTTGAGGCTTATTCCTCCATCATTTTAGACCATACGCGTCAACTGAATCAGAATGGTTTGGATATTGCGTCTCTTTTAGCTCGCGCTCCCGTTCCTGGCCCCCAGGGTGTTAAGGGGGATAAAGGGGATAAGGGTGATACTGGTGCCCAGGGTATTAATGGTTCCCGTGGTGCTGATGGTAGGGACGGCGCCCAAGGCGTTGCGGGTGTAGATGGCAAGGACGGCGCCCAGGGTGTTGCAGGGGTAGACGGCAAGGACGGCGCCCAGGGTGTTGCAGGGGTAGACGGCAAGGACGGCGCCCAGGGTGTTGCAGGGGTAGACGGCAAGGACGGTGCCCAGGGTGTTGCGGGGGTAGACGGCAAGGACGGTGCCCAGGGTGTTGCGGGGGTAGACGGCAAGGACGGTGCCCAGGGTGTTGCGGGGGTAGACGGCAAGGATGGCGCTCAAGGCGTTGCGGGCGTAGACGGTGAGGATGGTATGAGCGTTACCGCCTTCCAAGATGGTCTTGATGCCGTTGTTATGTCGTCTGAGGGGGTTGAGCTTGCCCGTGTTGCTGGGGTTGATAAAGATGGCATCATTGAATCGGTCGATAAGACCACTCAAGCTATAAGCGATTTATCTGCAAAGTTTGATATCACGCCTCCCTCTGGTGGCGGTGATAATCCATATGCTGAGATATTTGGTCAGAGTTTTCGCGATGATATAAAAGCCGAAACTGAATCTGCGCAAGAAGAGTTGCTTAAAATAGCTAACGAAGCTCGCGATGTTTTTAAATATAATGATTTGTCTGCCACTGGTAATTTTGATACCAATGCCCAAGACATTATGGGCGCTAGTGTTGATTTGTCTGGCCGTAGGTTATATGACATTCTTGCCGATAATGGCATTGCCGCTATGGTGATGTTTTTTGCGGCTGTCGTTGGTTTTGGAATTATAATGAGGTCTAAATAATGAATCGAAATTTCTATTTTCTTTTATTCTTTGTTTCCTCTTTGGCATTTGCCGCTGACGGTTCTCAATCGTCGTTTAGTTGGTTATTTGATAGAGTTAATAGTGTTGCATTGTTTTTTGATGAAATGCCAAACATTATCCAGCGCGGCTTAGCTTGTTTAATTGAGTTTTATTATTATGGTGTTATTCAAGCTAAAGTAATGGCCATCAAGTTTGCTTATGGTGTGGCCAAGCAGATTTCCTCTGATTTAATGATTTCCCAGCAAATGGCGACATACTTATCTTTGTTGCCATCTAATTTGCAGTATGCTTTGCAGACGTTGGGTTTTCTTAATGCCATAAATCTTATTGCTAATTGTTTGTTGACTCGGTTTGTTCTGGGTTTGGTTGGGTGGTGATATGGCCATAGTCCTTGAACATGGGCCTAATGGCTCTTATAAGACTTCATCCGTTATCTGGTATCGCCTTCTTACCGCGTTGCGTGAGGGGCGTGTGGTTGTTACTAATATTCTTGGACTATTCCCCCTGGAGGAAATTGAAAAGCGTTTAGGTGAGAAGTTCCCCGACTCGGCGCGTTTGTTTCGCGTGTTTGCGCTTGATGCGGATATGCGCGCTTTGTGGCGCCGCTGGTTTCACTGGATGCCCATTGGCGCCCTTGTCATTATGGATGAGTGCCAAGATATATTCCCTAAAACTGGTTGGAAATCTCAAGAGATCGATTTAAAGCCAATTGACATTTATCGTAATCATTTGCCTGCTGATTTAATTGAGTATTTCAAATCCACTCATAACAAATATAAGCCCGTCTTGGATTCTTGTGATACCGATGATTCTGGGCGTTTATTGTTGAATATTGATGGCACAATTATTTATCCAGCCAATATCGATGAGGCGTGGACTCGGCATCGGCATTTTAATTGGGATATTATTTTTGTTACTCCGGCTATTAATCATCTTAGTGATTTAATTCGTTCTTGTTCCGAAGTGGCGTTTTCATATGCTTCTAAGGATTCGTTATTTTGGCGCAAAAGGAAACCTAGAATCTATGAGCATAGACCAAAGGAAAATGGTGTTCCAAGTAAAAATGATCCGGTATTCTCGCGTCATGTTCCTGTCGCGGTTCACTTATTGTATAAATCAACTCAGACGGGCGCCGTGGTTAAAAGCGGTCAATCTGTGGGGCCGTTATCAACGGTTAAGGGTAAAGTCGTTTTTTACTTTGTTATACCCGCCACTTTCTTTATTTTTTTCTACTTATGCTATTATTTTTTCTCGATTATTTCGGGTTCTAGTCAATCGAATTCTGCGCCCGCTCCTGCGGCTATTTCTGTATCTGTTAAAGCGTCTCCTGGTGCTCATATTCGTAATGATGGTAATGCGGTTGCTACTCTTGAACCTGTTAAGCCTTCTTTTTTGATGCCGTTTAATTCAACTGAGGTTTGGATTTCTGGCGTATCTGGTTATATTGACAAGCATTTAAAATTCCGTGGTGTTGTGATATTCAACATTGATGTTGATAAAAAACAGTTGTCTGTTGATGACTCAATATTGTCGGGCATTGGTTATCATTACCGCCTTATTAATGACTGCGTGGCCGAACTGCGAGACCCGCGTGGTTTGAGTCGTATGATCACTTGTAAACCTGACGAAATATCCTCTAACCCTATTACTCCCGATGCCGCTCATGTTATTGCCTCAAATTCCCCTTTGATTTCCCCTTTTAGCGATAAATAACCATCCAGCGGCTGGAGCGGGCGAGCGGCCAAGCGAGGAGCGACAGCGGCGGGGTGGGGTTATCGTTTACGTTAGTTTCTGTTTGTTCTGACGCCGTAGGTGTCCACGGGTTTGGGTGTAGCCCAAGGTTTTAATCCCGTAGGGATTGCGAGTGAGGGAGCCTGCGACTGAGCGTAACACAAGCCGGCTTGCCAACTTTTTTGAAACTCCCCTCTTGTCCGGCGCGTAGTTTTCCCCCTTCGTTCAATCAACGAAACCCCTCCCTTTCTGCCAAACTGCTTTTAGTGCGCTTGCGCATCAGCCTTTGTTCTTGATTCTTGCTTGGGGTGGCGCCGGTGTTCGTCCATCCCGTATAGTAATACGGGGTGAAAGTCCTTCTAGCTACTCCCGCCCGCTCTTCTTCTTTTCCGGCTCTTGGCTTGTTCGGCTTTCTGGCTGTGTAGTATCGTGGGTGCTTGGGATTCTATTGGGGTTTGCTATGCCGTTGCCTAAGCAGGTGTTTGAGCTGAATACGGGGTATATTGGTCGGGGGTTCTGGTTCGCGCTTGGTTTTACTCCTGTGTTTCTTCTCCTGTCGTGGTTAGCCATGTCGCTTTATTTCCATCTGGCTCTTCGCAGTGCCGACGAATTTTTCACGCGGGAGACTCAGCGTATGTCGCTAGAGCGCCAGCAGATGCAATCTGAGGTTAACGCCTTCGCTCATGCTGCCATTGCTCCTGCTGTGAATAGCTTTCGTGCTATGGCTCCTCCTGTGGTGCCTTCTCATGCTGAGATTGGTCCTGCCCGGCAGTTAACCCAGGCCGAGCGGCAAGAGCGCGAATGTAGTCAGCTTATGCTTCAGTTTTCTGAGTCTCAGGATCCTGCAGTGAAGGAGCAGATGTATAAAGTTTGCCCATGAAAAAGGGCCGTTTGGCCCTTCTTTATTTTTGTCTCCAGTACCATGCGAATTGCCGTTTTTGATTCGGTCTATCCCTGACTCGCGCCTCTGCTTGTCTTTGTAGTATCTCCCATAGTCTTTCGACGCTAAGGGTTTCTCCTCCTGGAGCCATTAGCAAGTTTGCTCGGATTTGCCATCCCTTCCACTGTTGATTTAATTCGTCCAGTTTTACCCCTCCTACTATTTCCATTAGTAGTCGGCATTCCGGTGGGATAGGGTGTCCGCCATCCCACTTTGTGACTGTTGTCACGCTTCTTGAACAAAGTTTTGCTGTTCTTTCTATGCTCAAACCGCATGTATGCCATCTAAAAATAAGGTTTTTGTGTATTTTTCTTTTCATTGTCCTTCAACTCGTCATTTTATTGAGTTGAACATTTAAGAGTATTTACTCTGCTTTTTAACATAATGGTGCAATTGCGAAGTGACGTTTTATATAAACATGTCGAGCTTCCTACTCTCCGGTCATTCGCATAGTCCGGCCCCGTTTGCGGTGTGGGCCGCAATCAACGATCTGTCATAGAGTCTGGAGATACTGATATCTGCGGCTAGCTGGGGCTTACGACATGATGGCAATGGTTGGTATAGGCTAGGGGGCCAGTGCGTAGCCCATCTATGTGATATTGCTGGTTTTATTTAACTAGCAATTAACCACTGCGTCACAATTTGCGGAAAGACTCACAATTCCTACATCTTCAATCACCTATCATTGCTAAGACAAATCTAAGACCCCGCCTATATATGGGGCCCCTATTCCACACTTTTGGTTAAGGAAGATCGTATGTCTACGGAACTCTTGGCTCAGCACTGGGCTTTTGGTGTGTATCTGTTGGCGGGTGTGGGTTTGTGTCTGGTGATGATAGGGCTAGCCTCCCTGTTAGGTGGTCGGGCGTTTGGTCGTGCCAAAAACAAACCCTTCGAGTCAGGGGTCGACTCAGTCGGCACAGCGCGCCTGCGTTTTTCTGCCAAGTTCTATCTGGTCGCCATGTTCTTCGTCATCTTCGACGTTGAGGCGCTCTATCTCTTCGCCTGGTCCGTTTCCGTGCGTGAAACGGGTTGGATGGGCTTCATTGAAGCCGCCATCTTTATCCTGTTACTGCTGGTAGGCCTTATCTATCTGGTGCGCATTGGTGCCCTGGACTGGACACCCTTGCGTTCGCGTCGTCAAACACGGACTGAGCAGTCACTTCCGCCATCTGTCTGAGGTTTCGTATGAAGTACACCCTGACACGTATCGATCCCGATGCTACCCATGACCGTTATCCTCTGGAGCAGAAACAGACGGTGGATGATCCCCTGATGCAGCAGGCTGAACGCGGCATCTTGATGGGTAAGGTCGAAGATGTGTTGCATAACGCCGTGAACTGGGGCCGCAAGAATTCGTTGTGGCCCTATAACTTTGGTATCTCCTGTTGTTATGTGGAGATGACCACCGCCTTCACCGCCCCCCACGATGTGGCGCGCTTCGGGGCTGAAGTGATCCGAGCCTCACCGCGTCAAGCTGACTTCATGGTGATAGCCGGTACGCCTTTCATCAAGATGGCGCCGGTTATCCAGCGCTTATATGAGCAGATGCTGGAGCCCAAGTGGGTCATCTCAATGGGCGCCTGTGCCAACTCAGGCGGCATGTATGACATCTACTCTGTGGTGCAGGGGGTAGACAAGTTTTTACCCGTGGATGTTTACATTCCCGGTTGCCCGCCTCGTCCGGAGGCTTTTTTGCAGGCGCTGATGCTGCTGCAGGACTCCATCGGCAAGGAGCGACGTCCTCTTTCCTGGGTGGTGGGTGATCAAGGGGTCTATCGGCCGCAGATGGATTCTGAGCGGGAGCGCAAGCGTGGTGAACGCATTGCCGTCACTAACTTACGCACGCCTGACGAGATTTAGGGAGCGGCCATGAGACTGACTGATCAATTCCCCGTTAACCCTGGTATGCAGGCATGGCAACCCGATGATCATGCCAACTCAGCCGTGGTGATCGAACTCTTTGCCCATTTTGGGGCCGAGCACTTCGTGGTGCAAACCACGCGCATGGGCATTCCGGTGATTTGGCTGCCCCGCGATAAATTGCTGGAGGTACTGGCCTTCTTGCAGAAGGTGCCTAAGCCCTATGTGATGCTCTATGACCTGCACGGTATCGATGAGCGTTTGCGTACCCACAGAGCGGGGCTGCCCCCGGCTGACTTTACCGTTTTCTACCATCTGCTCTCCATAGAGCGGAACAGCGATGTGATGCTCAAGGTGCCGCTGAACGAAGCAGACTTGAACCTGCCGACGGCCACCGAGCTGTTTGCCAATGCCAACTGGTATGAGCGCGAAGTGTGGGATCTGCTGGGGATCAAGTTCAGCGGTCACCCCCATCTGACCCGCATCATGATGCCCAAGAGCTGGCAGGGACACCCGCTGCGCAAGGATTACCCGGCCCGGGCTACCGAGTTCGACCCCTTTATGCTCGATGCCGCCAAGCAGGACATGGAGCAGGAGGCGCTGCGCTTCAAGCCGGAAGAGTGGGGCATGCGCCGCTCCAGCGAGAGTGAAGATTACATGTTCCTCAACCTGGGCCCCAATCACCCTTCCGCCCACGGAGCCTTCCGCATCGTGCTGCAGTTGGATGGGGAAGAGGTGCGCGACTGTGTGCCTGACATCGGCTATCACCACCGTGGTGCCGAGAAGATGGGGGAGCGCCAATCCTGGCATAGCTATATCCCCTTCACCGATCGGGTGGAGTATCTGGGCGGGGTGATGAACAACCTGCCCTATGTGCTGGCCGTGGAAAAACTGGCGGGCATTACCGTTCCCAATCGGGTCAATGTTATCCGGGTCATGCTGTGCGAGCTCTTCCGCATCAACAGCCATCTTCTGTTCCTGGGCACCTATATCCAGGATGTGGGGGCCATGACGCCAGTGTTCTATGCCTTCACCGACCGGCAGAAGATTTACACCATCATAGAGGCCATCACCGGGGCGCGTATGCACCCGGCCTGGTTCCGCATCGGTGGGGTGGCCCATGACTTGCCTAATGGCTGGCAGCGGTTGGTACAGGAAAATCTGCTGGACTGGCTGCCCAAGCGGCTGAATGAGTATGTCAAAGCCGCCATGCAAAATAGCGTGCTCAAGGGGCGCACCATAGGGGTCGCCGCCTATACCACTCAAGAGGCACTGCAGTGGGGGGTGACCGGCGCCGGTTTACGGGCCACAGGTCTGAATTTCGACCTGCGCAAATGGCGTCCCTATTCCGGTTACGAGCAATTTGATTTTGAGGTGCCCGTCGGCGCCAATGGTGATGCCTATGACCGAGCCATGGTGCGGATCGAGGAGATCCGCCAGAGCATGCGCATCATAGAGCAGTGCATGAAGAACATGCCCTCCGGCCCCTTCAAGGCGGAGCATCCGCTGACGACGCCGCCGCCCAAGGATCGCACGCTGCAGGATATCGAGACCCTGATCACCCACTTCTTGCAGGTCTCCTGGGGGCCTGTGATGCCGGCGGGTGAGTCACTGCAGATGATTGAGGCCACCAAGGGGGCCAACAGTTATTACCTGACGAGCGATGGCAGCACCATGAGCTATCGCACCCGGATCCGGACGCCCAGCTTTGCCCATCTGCAGCAGATCCCCTCTGTGATCCGCGGCAGCATGGTCTCAGATCTCATCGTCTATCTGGGCAGTATCGATTTTGTTATGTCGGATGTGGACCGCTAATTATGACTCATGAATGCCAATGTCAACCTGGAGGGTGCGCCTCTAGCAGCCAGGCGGAGCCGTTTGAACTGAGCTGTGCCGAGCGCGAGGCCATAGAGCATGAAAAGGGGCACTATGAAGATGCTCGGGCTGCTTCCATTGAAGCCTTGAAAATCGTGCAGAAGGCTCGGGGTTGGGTACCGGACGGCGCCATTCACGCCATTGCCCAGCAGTTGGGGATCCCGGCCAGCGATATTGAAGGGGTGGCTACCTTCTATAGCCAGATCTTCCGGCAACCTGTGGGCCGCCACATCATCCGCCTGTGTGACAGCGTGGTCTGTTTCATCACGGGTTACCAGTCACTCTTGCAGGCGTTGGAGAGCAAACTGGGGATTGGCCTGGGGCAAACCACATCTGACGGTCGTTTTACCCTGTTGCCGGTCTGCTGCCTGGGCAATTGCGACAAGGGGCCCACCCTGATGATAGACGATGACACCCATGCCTTCGGCTCCGGTGACGCTATCACCATGGCTGAGCTGGAGCGTCTACTGGAGCACTATCCATGATCTTGACTGCAGAGAAGCAACCGCTCACTTGGCGCCTGCGCTCCGATAGCCAGCCTGTCTGGCTCGATGAGTACAGGGCCAAGCAGGGCTATGTGGCGGCAGAGCGTGCCATCAAGGGTATGGCGCCGCTGGAGGTGACCAATCTGGTCAAAGAGGCCGGCTTGCGCGGTCGCGGCGGGGCCGGGTTTCCCACCGGGGTGAAGTGGAGCCTGATGCCCATGGAGGCCCGCTTCGATCGCAAATACCTGTTGTGCAATGCCGATGAGATGGAGCCAGGCACCTACAAGGATCGCCTCTTGATGGAGCAGCTGCCTCATCAGCTGATAGAGGGGATGATACTCGCCGCCTGGGCGCTACAGACCTATCGCGGTTACATCTTTTTGCGTGGCGAGTATGTGGTGGCCGCCGAGCGGCTGCGCCGGGCGATAGAGGAAGCAAAAGCCGCCGGGCTGCTGGGCAAGAATATTCTGGGCAGTGGTTTTGATTTTGAGCTCTTTGTCCATACCGGGGCTGGTCGCTACATCTGTGGCGAAGAGACGGCGCTCATCAGCTCGCTGGAGGGGCGTCGTGCCAACCCGCGTGCCAAGCCGCCGTTCCCGGCTGTGGTCGGAGCCTGGGGCAAGCCCACCTGTGTCAACAATGTGGAAACCCTGAACAACGTACCCGCCATAGTGCTCAACGGTGCAGCCTGGTACAAGGGACTCAGTGCAGGTAAGAGCACAGACGCCGGCACCAAGTTGATGGGCTTCTCCGGTCGAGTGCAACGTCCTGGTCTGTGGGAGCTGCCCTTTGGCACCACGGCCCGGGAGATACTGGAGGAGTATGCCGGTGGCATGCAACCGGGCTACACCTTCAAAGCCTGGCAGCCGGGTGGGGCGGGCACCGATTTTCTCACCGAGCAGCACCTGGATCTGCCGATGGATTTTGACTCCATAGGCAAGGCGGGTAGTCGCTTGGGCACGGCGCTGGCCATGGCGGTGGATAACACCATCAACATGGTCTCCCTGACCCGCAACCTGGAAGAGTTCTTTGCCCGCGAATCCTGCGGCTGGTGTACCCCTTGCCGTGATGGCCTGCCCTGGAGCGTCAAGATCTTGCGCGCCCTGGAGCAGGGGCAGGGTCAAGCCGGTGACATCGAGACCCTGGAGCAGCTGTGTCGCTCCCTGGGCCCGGGCAAGACCTTCTGTGCCCATGCACCGGGGGCGGTGGAGCCGCTGCAGAGCGCCATCAAGTATTTTCGAGCCGAGTTTGAGGCGGGTATTGCCGCCTCGACGCATGAGAGCCGGCAACCTCTAGCGGGCATTCAACCCAATCTGCTCAGTGAGCGTTGGTAGTCGCCCGGTCGCCCGATTGGTGTGAATTGGCGTGAACAGAACAAGGGATAAACATTGCTATGGCCACGATCCATGTAGATGGCAAGGAATTTGAAGTAGATGGCGCAGACAACCTGTTGCAGGCCTGTCTCTCGTTAGGCTTGGATGTGCCCTATTTTTGCTGGCACCCGGCGCTGGGCAGCGTGGGGGCCTGTCGCCAATGCGCAGTTAAACAGTATCAAAATGCCGATGATAAGCGTGGCCGTCTGGTGATGTCCTGTATGACGCCCGCCAGCGAAGGCACCTATATCTCCATCGAAGATGAAGAGGCCAAGGCATTTCGCAAGAACGTGGTGGAGTGGCTGATGACCAACCACCCTCACGACTGTCCGGTCTGTGAAGAGGGGGGCGCCTGCCATCTGCAGGATATGACTGTGATGACGGGCCACAACAGTCGTCGTTATCGCTTCACCAAACGTACCCACAAAAATCAGGAGCTGGGCCCTTTCATCTCCCATGAGATGAATCGCTGCATCGCCTGCTATCGCTGTGTCCGCTACTACAAGGATTATGCCGATGGCACCGATCTGGGGGTCTACGGCGCCCACGATAACGTCTACTTTGGCCGGGTAGAGGATGGGACGCTGGAGAGTGAATTTTCCGGTAACCTGGTCGAGATCTGCCCCACCGGGGTATTCACCGACAAGACCCACTCTGCCCGTTTCAACCGCAAGTGGGACATGCAGTTTGCCCCCAGCATCTGTCAGGGGTGCGCTCTGGGGTGCAACATCAGTCCGGGTGAGCGTTATGGCGAGCTCAGACGCATCGAAAACCGCTTCAATGGTGCGGTTAACCACTACTTCCTCTGTGATCGTGGCCGTTTTGGCTATGGCTATGTCAATCGTCTGGATCGCCCCAAGCACCCTCTGGCCCAACGCGGGCGGGAGCAGAATCGACTCGAGCTCAACGACGCCCTCAATCGGGTGGCGGATAAGTTGCGGGGGGCCAGCCAAGTCATAGGCATAGGGTCACCACGCGCCTCACTGGAGAGCAACTTTGCCCTGCGTGAGCTGGTGGGAGCCGAAAACTTCTACAGTGGCATCGAGCTTAGAGAGTGGGCGGCTCTGCATCGTATGGTGCATATCATGCAGGCCAGTGGCATTCCCCTGGCGACCCTGCGGGAAGTGGAGGAGCATGATGCCGTGCTGGTGCTGGGTGAGGATATTACCCAGACGGCGGCGCGGCTGGCCCTATCGGTACGGCAGGCCACCAAGGGCAAGGCCCGCGAGATGGCCCGGGATCTGAAAGTGGATCTGTGGCAAACCGCCGCCATCCAGACCCTGGGGCAGGGGGCTCGTTACCCACTGCTCATCACCAGTCTGGATGAGACTCGGCTGGACGATGCGGCCACGGCTACCTTCCACGGGGCTTATGAAGATCAAGCCCGCCTTGGCTTTGCCATCGCTCATCTGCTGGATCCGGAAGCGCCTGCGGTCAGCGATCTCAGCGCCGATGAAGAGGCCCGGGCTCACGCTTGGGCCCAGTTGCTCAAAGCCGCTAAACGCCCCTTGATAGTGGCAGGTACCACGGCGGGCTCCCTGGCCCTACTGGATGCCGCCGCCAATGTGGCCAAGGCACTTAAGCAGAGCCAGCAGCCAGTCGCGCTATTTATGGTGGCCGAAGAGGTCAACTCAGTGGGCTTGGCCCTGCTGGGAGGCCAGCCGCTGGAGATCGCCTTCTCGCGGCTGGAGCAGGAGTCCGAGGTGGCGCTGGTGGTGATGGAGAATGATCTCTACCGCCGGGCCAGTCGTCAGCAGGTGGATAGGGTGCTGGATCGCGTCTCTCATTTAGTGGTGCTCGATCACCAGTATCACGATACCGCCAAACGCGCCGATCTCATTCTGCCCGCCGCCACCTTTGCCGAAGGGGATGGCACTGTGGTCAGCAGTGAGGCGCGTGCCCAGCGTTACTTCCAGCTCTATGACCCGGCCTTTTATGATGAGAGTGTCCTGATCAAGGAGAGCTGGCGCTGGCTGGATGCCATTGGCCAGTTGATTGCCCACCGTCATTACCAGTGGCGCTCTTTGGAGGAGTTGACAACGGCTTGTGCCCAATCCACTCCGGCGCTGCAGCCGATTGTCGCGGCCGCCCCCAACGCCCGTTTTCGCATCAAGGGAATGAAACTGGCCCGGGAACCCCATCGCTACAGTGGTCGTACCGCCATGCGTGCCAATCTGGACGTCCATGAGCGCCGAGCACCCCAAGATGAGGACTCACCTTTCGCCTTCTCCATGGAGGGGTACTCTGGCAGTCGTGAGCCCTTCCAACAGGTGCCATTTGCCTGGGCTCCCGGTTGGAACTCGCCTTCCGCCTGGAACAAATTCCAGGCTGAGGTGGGGGGCCATCTGCGCGCCGGAGATCCTGGCCTGCGGCTCATCGAAGCCTCGGTCTCACCCTCCCTGCACTACTTTAATCAGGTCCCGGCCCGTTTTAGTGGCCATGGTACCAGCTTGGTGGTGGTCAACTACCCGCAACTCTTTGGCTCGGAAGAGCTGTCGGCTCGCTCAGAGGTGTTCCAGCTGCGGATGAGTGACGCCAAGCTATACCTGAACCCCCAAGATGCCGCCCGTTTGGGCTTGTCGGCCGGGCTGGTGGAGTTTGAATGGGAAGGGAGTCACTGGCGGCTGCAATTGCAGTTAAGTGATGAACTGGCCACGGGTCTCATGGGGCTGCCGCTTGGCTTACCAGGCTTGCCTACGGCCCTGCACCATCAGCAGATCACCACTGTGCGGGAGGCGGTACTATGATGTTTGACGAACAGTTACTGGCGATCATCATCTCCGTAGCCAAGGCGTTACTGATCCTGGTGGTGGTGGTAGGGGCGGGCGCCTTCATGAGCTTCATCGAGCGCCGCTTGTTGGGGTTATGGCAGGATCGTTATGGCCCAAACCGGGTCGGTCCAGGCGGGATTTTCCAACTGGTGGCCGATATGTTGAAGATGTTCTTCAAAGAGGACTGGATCCCGCCCTTTGCCGATCGCCGCATCTTCGTGCTGGCGCCTATCATCGCCTTTACCGCCTTTTTGATGGCCTTTGTGATCGTGCCCATCACCCCTACTTGGGGGGTGGCGGATCTCAATATTGGCGTGCTCTACTTCTTTGCCATTGCGGGTCTGGCTGTCTATGCCGTCCTGTTTGCCGGTTGGTCCAGCAACAACAAGTATGCCCTGCTGGGTAGCCTGCGGGCCTCGGCTCAGACCCTGAGTTATGAAGTTTTTCTGGGGCTCTCCCTCATGGGCATCGTCATTCAGAGCGGTACCTTTAATCTGCGCGAGATTGTCGAGGCCCAGGCCGGGATGTGGAACATAATCCCGCAGTTTTTCGGCTTTGTGACCTTTGCTTTTGCCGGCGTGGCCGTGACACACAGACACCCCTTCGATCAACCCGAGGCCGAGCAAGAGCTGGCCGATGGGTATCACATCGAGTACGCAGGCATGAAGTGGGGGCTGTTCTTTGTCGGCGAGTACATAGGCATAGTGCTGGTCTCCTCCATGATTGTCAGCCTCTTCTTCGGTGGTTGGCTGGGCCCCTGGTTGCCCCCCCTGGTCTGGTTTGTATTGAAGACAGGTTTCTTCATGATGCTCTTTATCCTGCTGCGCGCCTCCTTGCCTCGACCCCGCTTCGATCAGGTGATGTCGTTTGGCTGGAAGGTGTGTCTGCCCCTGACCCTGCTCAACATGCTGGCGACCGGGGCTTGGGTTCTTCTGAGTCAAAGCTGAGGCAGCTGTATGATTATTAAAGAAATTATTAATGGTGTCGGCACTCAGATCCGCAGTCTGGCCATGATCTTCTCCCATACCTGGCGCAAGCGGGACACCCTCTGCTACCCGGAGGAGGCAGTCTACATGCCACCCCGTTACCGTGGACGCATAGTCCTGACCCGGGACCCCGACGGGGATGAGCGCTGTGTCGCCTGTAATCTGTGCGCCGTGGCCTGTCCTGTGGGTTGTATCTCGCTACAGAAGAGTGAACGGGAGGATGGTCGCTGGTATCCGGAGTTCTTTCGCATCAACTTCTCCCGCTGCATCTTTTGCGGTTTGTGCGAAGAGGCTTGCCCCACTACCGCCATTCAGCTCACGCCAGATTTTGAGCTGGGGGAGTATCGGCGTCAGGATCTGGTCTACGAGAAAGAGGATCTGCTCATCTCCGGCCCCGGCAAGTACCCGGACTACAACTTCTATCGCATGAGCGGTATGGCCATAGACGGCAAGCCCAAGGGGGCTGCCGAGCACGAAGCCAAGCCGATTGATGTCAAGAGCCTGATGCCCTGAGGAGTAACCCATGGAGTTAGTTGCGTTTTATGCCTCGGCACTCATTGCCATAGTGGCGACGGTGCGGGTGATCAGTAACAGTAATCCGATGCATGCCCTGCTCAATCTCATTATCTCCTTGATTGCGGTGGCCATGATCTTCTTCACCTTGGGGGCCGGTTTTGCTGGGGCCATGCAGGTGATCGTCTATGCCGGGGCCATTATGGTGCTGTTTGTATTCGTGGTGATGATGCTGAACTTAGGCAGTGCCGAGGTGCAGGAGAAACAGTGGTTGACGCCGGGTAGTTGGGCTCTGCCCGCCGTGCTGGCCTTCCTGCTGCTGATCATACTGGGCAATGCCATTCTCTCGGTGCAAGGCGCCACCATAGGTGGCACGGAAGTGACAGCCAAGGCCGTGGGGATCAGCCTGTTTGGCCCCTATCTGCTGGCCGTAGAGCTGGCCTCCATCCTGCTGCTGGCGGGGCTAGTGACCGCCTATCATCTGGGCAAGGAAGATAAACAGGGCGAAGTTCTCGCCACCCATCACGAAGGAGGCAAGCAATGAACGCCATTCCCATGGAGCATGGGCTGCTGGTAGCCGCCGTACTCTTCTGTTTGGGGCTCTGTGGCCTGCTGATGCGTCGTAACCTGTTGTTTATTCTCATGAGCATCGAAGTCATGATGAATGCAACGGCGTTGGCGTTTGTGGTGGCCGGGAGTCGTTGGGGTCAGGCTGATGGCCAGATCATGTACATTCTGGTGATCTCGCTGGCGGCTGCCGAGGCCAGTATCGGGTTGGCGTTATTGCTGATGCTCTATCGCCGTCATCACACACTGGATGTGGATATCGTGAGCGAGATGCGCGGATGAGCCTACTATTTCTGACGTTTTTGTTTCCCTTGCTAAGCGCATTGCTCTTAGCCTTCTCCAGTGGCCGTTGGCAGGAGTCCCGTGCCGCGTTACTGGGGGTGGGCAGTGTCGGCCTCTCGGCCTTGGTGGCCCTCTGGGTCGGCATTGATTTTCTCGCCCATCCACCGCTTGAGGGGGTGTATCTGCAACCGCTCTGGCGTTGGGTCTCAGTGGGGGCGTTTCAACCTGCTCTCCAGTTGCGGCTGGATGGCCTCTCGCTGACTATGTTGGGCGTCGTGACCGGGGTGGGGTTCTTCATTCACCTCTTCGCCTCCTGGTATATGCGCGGGGAGGAGGGCTACTCCCGTTTCTTCGCCTATACCAACCTCTTCATCGCCAGCATGCTGTTCCTCATCCTGGCGGACGATCTGATGTTTGTCTATCTGGGTTGGGAAGGGGTCGGTTTGTGCAGCTATCTGCTGATCGGCTTCTACTATCGCCATCCGGCCAACGGTGCCGCGGCGCTCAAAGCCTTCGTGGTGACGCGAGTGGGCGATGTGTTCCTGGCCATCGGTATGTTCATCCTCTACCGGGAGCTGGGGACCTTGAACATTAGCGAGCTGGTGGTGCGAGCTAGCGAGCTGTGGCCTAGTGGCTCACCTGCGCTGCGTCTTGCCTGTTTGCTGCTGTTGGGGGGCGCCGTGGGTAAATCGGCCCAGTTGCCGTTGCAAACCTGGCTTGCCGATGCCATGGCCGGCCCAACTCCGGTCTCGGCCTTGATCCACGCCGCCACCATGGTGACCGCAGGCGTCTATCTTATTGCCCGGACTCACGGCCTGTTTGTGCTGGAGCCGGATGTGCTGCATCTGGTGGCGGTCGTAGGAGCCTTGACGCTGTTGCTGGCGGGTTTTGCGGCTCTGGTGCAGACCGATATCAAGCGTATCCTGGCTTACTCCACCATGAGCCAGATAGGTTACATGTTCCTGGCCTTGGGCGTGGGAGCCTGGGATGGCGCCATCTTCCATCTGATGACCCACGCTTTCTTCAAGGCCCTGCTCTTCCTCTCGGCGGGCTCTGTGATCCTGGCCTGCCACCATGAGCAGAATATCTTCAAGATGGGGGGGCTACGCCGTTCACTGCCTCTGGTCTACGCCTGTTTCCTGGTAGGGGGCTCGGCTCTGGCGGCTCTGCCTCTGGTCACGGCGGGCTTCTACAGTAAGGATGCCATCCTCTGGCAGGTGCAGGCCTCGGGGCAGACGACGCTGTTATGGGCGGGTCTGGTGGGGGCGTTTCTTACCTCCCTCTATACCTTCCGTCTCATCGTCATCGTCTTTCATGGCAAGCCACAAGTTCAGGCGCATCCTGGACATGGGGTGGCTCATCATCTGCCGTTACTGGTGCTGATGCTGCTCTCCACCTTTGTCGGTGCGCTGATCGTCCCCCCGCTGGCGGGGGTCTTACCTGCCGCCCCTGGGGCTGGTATCGAGGAGGGTAAGCATGCCCTTGAGCTGCTTTCCGGCATCGTGGCCTTGGTGGGTATTGGCTTGGCGTTCTGGCTATTCAGTGGTGAGCGCAAGTTGGTCTCATCGCTGGCATCTTGCGGGGTAGGGCGGTTACTGAGCCAGCTCTGGCTCCATGCCTGGGGCTTTGACTGGCTCTATGATCGCCTCTTTGTTCGCCCCTACCTCTGGTTGACCCGGATCCTGGCCGCTGACCCTTGTGATCGGCTGATGGAGCTACCTGCCTGGTTTGCCAGCCTGGGTAACCAACTGCTGGGCAAAACGGTTTCCGGTAAGTTGCGCTGGTATGCCGCATCCATGGGGCTCGGTACCCTGATGGTGCTGGCGTTGTTGCTGTTAGTCTGACAAGAGAGCGATTATCGTGATGCTATTATGGATACTTTTGACCCCGTTTATTGGTGGGTTACTCTGTTGGCAATCTGAACGCCTGAGCATGCAGACGCCACGCTGGATTGCGCTGCTTTCCATGTTGTTAACCCTGTCGATCTCCATCCTCCTCTGGTTACAGGGCGATTTTTCCCTGAGCCAGCAGGGCATTCCCGCCTGGAGTGCCGAGTGCAATCTGCCCTGGATACCGCGCTTTGGCATCTCGTTTCATCTGGCGGTGGATGGCCTCTCCCTGCTGATGGTGCTGTTGACCGGCTTTCTCGGGGTGATGGCGGTGCTCTGCTCCTGGCGTGAAATTGGCCAGCGAACCGGCTTTTTTCATCTCAACCTGCTCTGGATCCTGGGGGGGGTGATCGGTGTCTTCATGGCGCTGGATCTGTTCCTCTTCTTTTTCTTCTGGGAGATGATGCTAGTACCCATGTACTTTCTCATCGCCCTCTGGGGCCATGTGGCCTCGGATGGTCGCTCGCGGATCAATGCAGCCACCAAGTTCTTCATCTACACCCAGTCCAGCGGTTTGGTGATGCTGGTGGCGATCCTGGGTTTGGTGCTGGTTCACTATCAGGCGACCGGAGTGCTCTCCTTCAGCTATGAGACCCTGCTCAACACGCCCATGAGTCATGAGGTGGAGTATCTGCTGATGTTGGGCTTCTTCCTGGCTTTTGCCGTCAAGATGCCGGTCGTGCCCTTGCATGGTTGGTTGCCCGATGCCCACAGTCAGGCGCCCACAGCCGGTTCAGTGGACTTGGCCGGTATCTTGCTAAAAACGGCCGCCTATGGCTTGTTGCGCTTTAGCTTGCCACTCTTTCCCCATGCCTCGGCCGAGTTTGCGCCCATTGCCATGGCGCTGGGCCTGGGTGGCATTATCTATGGTGCCGTACTGGCCTTCAGTCAAACCGATATCAAGCGCCTCATTGCCTACACCAGTATTTCCCACATGGGCTTCGTGCTTATCGCCATCTACTCTGGCACCCAGTTGGCCCTGCAGGGCGCGGTGATCCAGATGATTGCCCATGGTCTCTCGGCGGCGGCGCTGTTTATTCTGTGTGGTCAGATCTATGAGCGACTGCATACCCGGGATCTGCGCCAGATGGGCGGCTTGTGGGGGCGTATCCGCTATTTGCCCGGCATTATGCTCTTTTTCGCCGTGGCTTCGTTGGGGCTCCCTGGTACCGGTAACTTTGTCGGTGAGTTTTTGATCCTGCTGGGTAGCTTCCCCGTGGCGCCTACCGTGGTGGTGATAGCCACGTTCGGTCTGGTACTGGCCTCTGTCTACTCCCTGATCATGATGCAGCGCGCCTGCTTTGGTCCGGCCAAGAGTGAGGCCCCTCTGGCGGGGTTAGGGGGCCGCGAACTGGGCATGATGTTGCTGTTGGCGGGGTTACTCATAGCCCTGGGTATCTATCCGCAGCCGGTGATCGATACGGCCAGTGGCACAGTCAGCTCGGTTCAGCATTGGTTTGTGGCACTCTCATCCGTGCACGAAGGGGTACTTTAGATGACGTTTTCCAATTCGCAGTTGATCGCCGCGCTACCGTTGTTTATCACGGCCTTGACCATGGTCGCATTGATGCTGGCCATTGCCTGGCGGCGCTGTATCAATACGGCCTTTGTGATCACGGCAGGGGGGCTGAATCTGGCCCTGCTGTCGCTATTTGCCGTGGGGGGGGTGTTGCCTATCGAGGTAACACCCCTGCTGCAGGTGGATGGTTACGGTGTGTTTTATATGGCACTGGTGCTGATGGCCGCGTTAGCCAGTACCACCTTTGCCCATGCCTGGCTCAAGCGTTACCCGGATAATCGCGAAGAGTTCTATCTGCTGCTACTGATCGCCACCTGCGGAGGTCTGGTGTTGGCCGTGACCCAGCATCTGGCCTCCCTGTTTATCGGTATCGAACTCATCTCTCTACCCATGTTTGGTCTGGTGGGCTATGCCTACCGGGAGCGCCGCTCACTGGAGGCGGCCATCAAGTACATGGTGCTCTCGGCTACTGCGACCGGTTTCCTGTTGTTTGGTATCGCCTTGCTCTATGCCCAGGTAGGGAGCCTCAGTTTCATCGACTTGGGCAAGAGCCTGGCGGTGGAGCCTGCCCATCAGCCACTGTTGCTGGCCGGGCTTGGTATGATGCTGGTTGGCTTTGCCTTCAAGCTCTCGATTGCCCCCTTTCATCTCTGGACGCCGGATGTGTATGAGGGCGCCCCGGCTCCTGTGGCTGCATTCCTGGCTACTGCCAGCAAGATCGCCATCTTCTGCGCCCTGTTGCGCTTTTACCTGGCGGTGCCTGCAGCCGATGCCCATATGATGCAGCTGCTCTTGAGTGTATTGGCCATCCTCTCCATTCTGGCGGGTAACCTGTTGGCCCTGCAGCAGAGCAACATCAAGCGGATGCTGGGTTACTCCTCGGTGGCGCACTTTGGTTATCTGCTCGCCGTGGTGGTGGCCAGTCGCCAGCAGGTGCTGCCCATCGAGGCGGCAGGGGTTTATCTGTTGATGTATCTCTTTACCAGCCTTGGCGCCTTTGGTGTGGTCAGCCTGATGTCCAGCCCCTATCAGGGCAAGGATGCCGACTCCCTGCATAGCTATCGCGGCCTCTTCTGGCATAGACCCTATCTTACCGCTGTGCTGACTGTCATGATGCTCTCGCTGGCGGGTATTCCCATGACCCTCGGTTTCATCGGCAAGTTCTACATTATCAGCGTCGGTGTCCAGGCTGGGCTCTGGTGGCTGACTGGCGCCGTGGTGCTGGGCAGTGCCATCGGCCTCTATTACTACCTGCGGGTCATGGTCACCCTCTACTTGCGTGAACCAAGCCAGCCGGTGCGGGATGCCGAGCAGGATTGGGCGCTCTCGGCTGGTGGTATTGTCGTCTTGCTTTCGGCCCTGATAGTGTTGGCGCTGGGGATCTTTCCCCAGCCGTTGCTGGAGTTGGTGCAGAGTGCCCACATCATGGGCTCATAGGGGCTCACTCTGCTCTGCTCCATCCTCCCTTTACTAGGCCACGCTTATGTGGCCTGTTTCTTAAGCTTGGTTCACAGTCAAAAGGCGTTAGGATAGTCAGAATGGGTCGTGACCAACTCTTGCTTGGACGGAGTGATTATCAATGAATTTGCGTGTGCCAGATGAACTCTTTTTCAGTGCTTAGATGCTACCGCGTCCTCTTGCTGATAGTGCTGGCGTTGGCGGCAGGGAATGCCTGGACTCAGCCATTGCGCTGTGGTCTGGCCTTGGGCTTTCCTCCTTACCAGTATCAGAGATCAGGCAAGGCAGATGGTTTTGATGCGCAGGTGGTGCATCTGTTGTTCAGCAAGATGGAGATTGAATTACTGCTGGTGCAGGATAACTGGGATCTGGTGCTCAACGAGCTGCGCTTTGGCCACCTGGATTTCATCACAGGCATGGAGATAACCCCGCAGCGGCAACGCTACTTCGATTTTACCCTGCCCTATTATGAACGAACCGGTGTGCTGTTTGTGATGGCCAATAATTCTGGGGTACAGCAGCTATCCGATCTCTATGGCAAGCTGATCAGTGGTGATCGACAGACTTTACTGGAAGAGGAGTGGCGAGAGCAGGGGATCCGTGAGCGTTTTCGGATCTTGAAAGTGGATAGCAAACAAGAGGCCATGTCCCTGCTCAAACAAGGCAAGATCGAGGGTGCCATCATGCCCCGAGAAGTGGGGATCTACCTGGCCAAGCAGTTGGGCGTCCAAGTTCGCGAGTTGGTCAGAGCCAAACAAGGTGCCCCTGTGGCTCTGGCGGTGAAAAAGGGCAATATCCAATTGCTGCAACGGCTTGATGCCACCTTACGTCAACTGATCGCCGATGGAACTATTGAGCGGACATATCAACACTGGTTGCATGATGAAAGCGGCCGTTAACCCCGAGTCATTCCGCGCTAACCGTGGCCCGATCCAGGCTGCCTGCTTTTGCGTCACTTGATACACTCCAGGGTGAAAAACATTGCAAACTCAGAGAGCTATCGTTAGTATCCACTGCGTTGTTATGGGGGCTCTGTTGGTCCTCCCGCATCGGAATCTCGTCGACCTGGTCAGGACCGGAAGGTAGCAGCCAAGGCGAGTCCTTCGAGTGCCGGGATGTGGCTTGCAGAGCCTCCACCATTTCTAGTTCATCAATAAGTTAGCCAAAAAGCCCGTCTGGTCATCCACTTTATGTGGACGAACTGGAGGCAACCTCAATGAATCTCTGGCTCAGTCCCCGCGGTATCTGGTACTTCCGCAAGATCACTACGCTGCCCTGTGGCCGCCGCAAAGAAATCAAGAAGACGCTTAGAACAAGAGACAAGTCCGAAGCCAAGAAGAAGGTGTTGGATTTGCTGGCCTGTATGCGTTCGGGTGGCAAAACTCGTCCAGATAAGCCATTGCCATCTTCCTTTCTTGAACAGGTCAGCCTACTGTCTTCAGACCCTATCGTTGTAACAAGTCGGCCAGAGTTTCAGGCATCAACACGGCGTAACCCTTCGCGTTCAGTGGAGCCTCCAAAGCTCTCCAAGTTGGTCGATAAGTATCTCAAGGAGCGTTCGCTGTCTTGGTCACCCAATGAGACTAAGCACCAGAGGAACTATCTAGGCACTTTCATCACATGCATAGGGGATAAACCCGTAAACAAGTATGTCAAAAGTGACGCAGTACGATTCAAGGATTGGCTGATGGGATCTGGCAAAAGCCCTACCACTATCAACAAGTACCTTCAGAAGCTATCCCTGTTCTTCAAGTGGATCACAGCTCATCACGAAGGGATAAGCAACCTGTTCGAAGGCTTGAGTATTCAGCGGGTCAAAGAGACAAACCCTCGTAGTGCCTACACCGAGGCTGAGTTACGTATGTTCATTGCGTGGGCCAAACGCCAGAAACCTCATCGAAAATGGATCGCGTTGCTTGGTGTTTATACGGGGGCCAGAGCCAACGAAATTTGCCAGCTATACGCCGACGACATTCAGTGCATCGATGGTGTGTGGTGTATTAACATTCGCAGTAATCGAGATGACCAGAAGCTAAAGACAGCTAACAGTGCTCGTTATGTTCCCATCCATTCGATGCTACTTGCTGAGGGCTTCCTTGATTTCTTACAAAGCCGTGCTGGTGGTAGACTGTTTACTGAATTAAGTTTCGTCCAAGGTTGTTATAGTCATGGTTGGGGGAAATGGTTTAGCTGCAACAAACCCATTTCTAAGGACTTTCATAGTCTGAGGCACACAGTAGCGAATGCGTTCAAAGCATCGGGGGAACCAGTTCAATACGCCGCCGCAATTCTAGGACATGCCAATGGTGGAATCAGCTACGATAGATATGGAGGACAGGTTTCCATTAGTAAGTTGAAAGATGCCCTCGAAAGATGTTTGGTAGATAAACGATCTTTATGCACATGGAATAAATGATTTTAAATATAATAGTGTTTGTTGCGGATGTAATGCTGGTTAGATGTGTAGATATATCAAGAAGATTATTGGTTGAGGTAACAAAGTAACAAAGTAACAAAGTAACAAAGTAACAAAGTAACAAAGTAACAAAGTAACAAAGTAACAAAGTAACAAAGTAACAAAGTAACAAAGTAATGCATGGGTTAAATGTGTTGATAATAAAACTCATCACCATTTTATTGTAACCTTGTAACCTTGTAACCTTGTAACCTTGTAACCTTGTAACCTTGTAACCTTGTAACCTTGTAACCTTGTAACCTTGTAACCTTGTAACCTTGATGGTGAATTAAATATGGTGCGGCTAAGATTCAATGGTTTAATTCTTGGTTTATTGAATCAAAGTTGGGTAGCGTTAAACGGAAATATCTATCGTTATATTTTCAATAATCGATCATGTAATCACTCATTTCTTTATGTGACCTTAATGTTAACTCTTTGAATTCATTTGGAATTTTGCCAAGTCCATCCCACTTTTTAATGGACCCATCTGGAAGTGAATATTCATACACATTGAATTTATCCCCCATATCTGGGATAGGGAATTTTGAAATCTCATTTATAAACGCCTGCACGTTATTACGGTTATGCCAAAAAGCTTTAAGTTTTTTATCTCCGTATATAAGTGTCGAGTGAATTCCATCACCTAAAACCATATACGCCCCCATCACCGTACCTATAAGGTTGGAGTTTATTCGAGTGGATTCACTATATTCAACATCTGGCACTATCTCACCATTTTTAACTAACAGACTAAACATTATGCTATTTATAGCAAGAGCGATCAGTCCTTTGCTTACCCACTTAAAGTTACCGGATAACATAGAAATATTATATAGTGATTCAATTAGGCTGTCATAATTCAACGGGTTATTATCATCTAAGTGTCTCTCCCAAATCCCATCTGCATAGCCCTCAAGGTATATATTAACGGATGGTTTTGATAAGTGAATGTTTTTGTACGATTTCTCTCGTTTAGTTAAGGTCTTTTCATCATTCGTAATAATTTTTTTTACAATAGGATTATATTGGTTGAGTGAAGGTTTTTTGCCTTGTGAATACTTCATTCCCAATAGGTATCCATTTAAGTAGACACCTAAAATCTCAACGTTAAAATTTATTAAATTTACTCTTTTGGGCTTTAATTTTGAGTTCGGCTTTAAATGGTAGCATTTATCAAATGAAGGACAATTTTTCCTATTGCTATTATGAAACTCATTCAGTTGATTTATTGGCTCAAGCATGAATTTTTTCAATCTACTGGATAGTTGGTAATCGTTTTCCAATGCGATTTTTACACAATTCAAAAGAGCTGATGAGACGGTGAAAATATTCTCGCTTAATTTCTTGACCAATGTCTGATCAGGTTTATTTTTCTCTATTTTATCTTTTATATCATCCAAAAGGTCGCAATAGTTATCGACATATAAATTAAAGTAATGCTCGTCACTCAGATGAGTGTTAGTTTTTTCACCCATAAATTACAGCCCTTACCACAAATGATGATTTTTTGCAAATCGGGGGTTTGAAACCCTAGAGATGCGGCTAAATGGTATACGGAGAATACTCCCCTGGCTTCCACAATTCATGTGGTGAGCGTCAACAAGTATGGAGTAACTATGAATACATTGTATGAAAGTCGTATCAATACCCTAACGCAACACTTACACACTTATGGCATCAAAGTGTGTCAAGAACCGTTGGTGATTGAAGAGAACAATATCTCACGATTCCAAACACCTTTGGATAAAAAAGGAGCACGATCTGGTTTTGCCATCCTGTTTAACAACACTAGTGGTGAGCTAGAGGCTGCTCAGTATGGTGATTGGCATGATCCTGACAAGAAATCACTGTGGGTTTGGAATAAGGAAGGACGGTCACCAAAACAACTTGAAGAACTACATAAGTATATCGAAGAGGTGAGACAGAACCGTCAAAAAGACATAGATCTTGTCCATCAGGAATCAGCTAAGCGATTGGAGGCCCAATGGTCTGCTGCAGTCTCTGCGACAGACAAGCACCCTTACTTACAGAGGAAAAATGTACAGGCATATGGTTTAAGGTTGGACCCACATAAGGGTGACTTAGTCATCCCCCTTTGCAATGGTGTGGGTAAGTTGATGACGGTACAAACCATCGATGCTGACGGTACGAAAAAGCTGGCAAAGGGAGGAAAGGCCCAAGGTTCTCATTTTATGATCCAAGGGAGTAATGACTACATTTTAATCGCTGAAGGCTATGCCACAACTGCGACGTTATTCGCAACTACAGGGTATACCTCTGTGATGGCGGTCAATTGCGGCAATATGAGTGTAGTCGCTAGAACTCTCTCTGCACTGTATCCACATTCCACACTGGTCCTGTGTGCGGATAATGACTGTCACAAGGATCCCAATCGGAATCCTGGGGTTGAAGCCGCCAGGAGTGCAGCCAAGCAGGTTAATGGCTTAGTATGCATTCCAAGGTTCAAGGACTTAGAAGGCCAACCTACAGATTTCAACGACTTAGCTACTCGTGAAGGTTCTGACGAAGTACAACAACAAGTAAACGCTGTATTGGCTCTAGGTGGCATACCTTCAGGTTACATGCTGCAAGATGGCACCATATTTCAAGTGAAACTAGTGAGAGATGGTGAAGGTAAAACCCGAGAACAACACACAGCACTTTGTTCATACCTGCGGGTTGTGGCGTTGACTCGCTCTCATCGTGGGAATTCGTGGGGAAGACTTCTGGAGCTCATTGATCAAGATGGCAACAAGCATCTGTTTACTATGACCATGGAGACACTTGCGATGGATAATGCTGCTTGGTTGGGTGATTTACTCAACAAAGGACTTGTTCCTCTCAGTGATAGCCGATTCATAAAGAGTTATCTATTGCAGTGTAACCCCAGGAAACGCCTGTTATGTGCCAACAAAGTCGGTTGGTATGACAACACCTATGTGACCAAGCAAGGAGCTATTGGCTCAGATGCTCAAAACATCATCTATCAGGATGCCAACAGTAATGAGTTGGAAAATGGAGGTTTCCCCGCTCAAGGAGCTCTGAGTGATTGGCAAACAAAACTGGCTTCACTTTGTATCAATAATAGCCGATTACTTTTTGCTACATCAGCAGCATTTGGGGCCATAGTTCTACCATTTTTGTTTGGTGAGTCTGGTGGTTTTCACTTTCGTTGTGGTAGCAGTCGGGGCAAAACAACCATTTTACAATTGGCCCAGTCGGTGATGTCCAGCGGTTCAACTCTGGCCCGCTGGCGAGCAACCGCTAATGGTCTTGAAGGTATTGCATCGGCTCATAATCACAGCCTTCTTGTTCTGGATGAACTCAGTCAGCTTGCTGAGACCAATCCAAAGGTTGCTGGAGAGGCCATTTATATGCTGGGAAACGGTGAAGGAAAACAGCGAGCCAAACAAAACGGGTCTTTAGCCAAACGGGTTAGCTGGCAGCTTTTGTTCCTATCTGCTGGAGAGGTCTCCTTGGCTGGGATATTGGAGCAAGCCGGGATCACTGAGCGTGGTGGTCAAAGTGTTCGTTTTATTGATATTCCAGCAGATGCCGGTAAGGGATTTGGCGTATTCGATGAAATCAGAGGATACGAGGATGGGAACCAGATGGCACAAGCAATCAAACGTTATGCTGGAGAGCTTTTTGGCTCGGCGGCTCTGGGGTTCATCAATCAGTTCAGTATGGATGTGAGTAATAACACGCAACGACTGAATGTTTTGGTGGCGGAGTTTATTGATTCCCTTCAATTAGCATCGACAGTTGATCCCCAGATAAAACGTGTTGCACAACGATTTGCCATAGTGGCAGCCGCAGGTGAGTTAGCAAATGAGCTCAATATCACGGGCTGGCCCGTAGGGCAAGCCCGATGGGGAGCCAAAGTTTGCTTTGACGCTTGGTTGGCCCAACGGGGAAGTACAGAGTCTCAGGAGTCGGATGTAATCTTGGCCACATTGAGAGATCGATTGGTGCAATGGAAAGCCAAAATCATAGATCTACATGGTCTAGATGGAGCATCACCGTTCGAGGTGTGGGGATATACCGACAATTCGGGAGACTACTTCATGCTGCCTAAGCCGTTTCGCGAGCATATCTGCAAAGGTCTGGAAATTCGCGAAGTGGAAAAGGTGCTAAGTGACTATGAGTTGTTGGTTAAGAATGGAACCTCAGCCTCCAAAGTCAAAAAGATTCAGGGAAATGCCTTACGGGTGTACCACATCAAAAGAGCCGTACTGGATGACCAAACTGATGAGCAACCAGCCACAAATACAGCCGTTGCATAAGGGGGCAATGATGAAAATTCTTCACAAAAATATTGAGATTTCTTCCTACGATACCCCTGGTTTACTAGAGCTGAGTAAGGTTATAGACGCCGTGGCAACAGCACTTGAGCAAGAGAGGCTTGCCATCATTATTAACAATGTCGGCTATGGCTTCGGGGTGAAGGTTGAGTGCATCTGCTCTGTCGATAATGAACTGAAAGATCTCATGAAGATTTTGGGGCAGCGTTACCGGGTCAAAGAAGGGGTTGGAAGTTCAGTTCATCTGACAGAGACAGGAATGGTACTGCGTTGTGCCAATATCCGTAGGGCAAGGGAGCTAGCAAATGCCATGCGTCAGACCATCTTGTGTTATCGACATGATCTTGTTTGTGTGGCCTAGGAGAAATGAGATGCAAAGAATGAATAGAATAATGACCAATTCTTACATGAGAGATCCTAGCGCTGGTCGATTGCACCGAGTCTTATACTGGTATAACAATATTCCATATTGTTGGATCGAGAGGGGGTCTAACGGGACCTTTCGCTTGCGGATAGAGTTGGATTTTGATCTGTCCGAGGAGTTTCGCCGCAATGTAGTGACAGAACTCAACAGTCGAGCGTTTGGTATCTATCCTAATAGCAACAAGAACTGGGTGTACAGAAGCGGTGTACAACTTTGGTCCAGAAATGAACAAATATTGGCAAGTATCGCCCAAATGTATCACCAACTTGTTCTTCAAGAGCTGCTAAATCATAGGGTTGTCTACCAAGAACCATCCTCTCCTGAGCTGGTTATTCATTTTCATAACCGACCTCAGCTCGCGTCATGATCATATCGGGGCCTCGCGCCCCGTTTTTGTCCCCAATGTGACCTCTGTAATCTCCCAAATTCCATCGCTAATCAAAAAGTTACACGGTAACAACGGTAACAACCATAAAAAGGCTCCCCATCCCCACGCCATAGGATGCCCGTACCCTCCTTATACCGCCTAACCAATCCAATATTGCTCCGCTGTTTGGGCATAAGCAATGTGATGACCACTATCACGGAGCTTTCCCATGCCAACCACATCCTATGTTATCCAAGGCCCGCTCACTGCCGACCAGGTGCTAGAGAAGGCCAGCGAAATCATGCTCGAACGCCTGGTCCGCCAAGGCAAACTCAGCAGTCCGCAAGACACCCGACACTACCTAACCGCCCAACTGGGTCCCAAAGAGTACGAGGTGTTCCTTGTGCTGTTTTTGGATAACCAGAATCAACTGCTGGCTACCGAGGAGATGTTTCGAGGCACCATCAACGCCGCATCCGTTTACCCTCGTGAAGTCGTCAAAATGGCCCTCAAGCATAATGCGGCAGCGGTCATTTTTGCTCATAACCATCCATCTGGTGAGCCAGAGCCCTCTCAAGCAGACCGCTCCTTAACCGACCGACTGACCGCCGCCATGTCCTTGGTGGATATCCGGGTGCTCGACCACCTGGTCGTGGGGGGAGGGCAGACCGTTTCGTTTGCTGAGCGGGGGTGGCTATGACGCCCTTTGCCCTTCCTCTGTCAGCCATGATGCGGGGCATGCTTGATGCTGCCATTCATGAACACCCCACCGCGTCAGCCATCATCTTGAGTTTTCGTGACCCGAGCTACTCACCAGAGCAAGGCGGTTACCACCCAGTAGAAATCCGCTTAGAGCACCGACAGGCGTGCTGGCAGTTAGCCTACATCACGGACTTTGCCTACTTCGGGCCCCCTGGGTTTGCTGAGCTGGAGAAGGATGTGGATTTTGACTTCAACGCTGGGGTGGGCTTTCTACCCTGGCTTGGAGAGCGGCCCCTGGCCGACTTCACCGACCTCTACCTGTGCTGGGAAGAGAACTTTCTAACCTACTGCCAGAGGGAGGTCTATCAGCTCAATGTGACTACGGAGAAGTAAGACGCCATGAATGTGTTTTGGAAAACCCTACTGTTGGATGCCCTAAAGGCTGCCTTGACGGCATTTGCGTCAGTCATTGCGAATGCCCTGATGGCCCGCTACATGCCCCCGATGTACTTTCAAATGAACTCTGAGGAATACCCATGAACAAGACACTGCTTGTAACTTCTGTAACCGTGTTACTGACCTCCGGCATGCTGTTGTTGGCCCGTCAGTACCGCCACGGCTCACAGACCACACCGGTCGAACGGCAACGGTTGTTGCGAGATAACCTGTTTGCCATGAGTAAGGGGGCAACCCGACCTCATTGAGGTCCCCCTCATGCACCTCGGGTTGTTCACCCCTTAAGCAACCATCAATCGACAGATAACGCTGTCGTTCCCCAAGCGGGCCGTCCCTCACAGGATTGGCCCGTTTTCATTTCAACCACTGGCATACGTCAATAGGTCAAGCCCTTGTGACGCCCCCGAAACAGGCCGTAATAGCCGGTCAATAGGGTGGTTTGCAGGCTTTTGACCGGTCGAGTCAGTGTACCTTGCCCTATTGACCAGGAGGGAAACCATGGCACTGGTAGGTTACGCACGAGTCAGTACCGTTGGGCAAAGCCTGGATGCTCAACTGCATGCCCTGCAGGGTTGCGACAAAGTGTTCCAGGAAAAGGAGAGTGGAGCCAAGGACGACCGGCCCCAGCTTAAACAGTTGCTCGAGTTTGTGCGGGAGAGTGATGTGGTGCTGGTCACCAAGCTGGACCGACTGGCGAGAAACACCCGGCATCTGCTGGAAATCTCGGAGTTCTTGCACAAGAAGAAGGTCTCGCTACGGGTCCTTAACCTGGGCATCGACACCTCGACCCCGACGGGAAAGCTGATGCTCACCATGATTGGGGCCATTGCCACGTTCGAGCGGGAGTTGATGCTAGAGCGACAAGCCGAAGGGATTGCCCTGGCCAAGGAGCGAGGGGTCTACAAAGGCCGCAAACCGACCGCCATGGCTAAGGGTAACGAGGTGTTAAGTCTAATCGATAGCGGGGTTCCCAAGGCGGAGGCAGCACGACGCCTGGGTATCAGCGTATCGAGCGTACAACGCATATTGAGAAATTCAGGGAGAAGCTGGTCGTGAGGCCAGCTCATATCAACACTAACGGAGTAGCAACATGCAGGAACCAGAAATACACGCTGTACCCGATGCGGACCCTATGCCCCCCCAACCAGCTCGCAAGAAGCTCAACCTCTTTGACCGACACATGATGTGGCTACGGGAGGTGACCCAAGCAACGCACTATCACAACGACGTAAACCATAACCCGTTTAAACGAGGGGGTATCTGCAGCCGGAACCACTATCTGATGACCCTCCTCGAAGCGACAGTAGCCTGCCTAGCGGCGATCATGCTGATTTACCTTTTTGCATTGCTAGTCGTGATACCCGCAGAGATGGACAGGAGTGTCTGGGTACTGCCACTCGGCGGGGTCGTCGTGCTACTTAGCATGGGCCACTGGGCGTTGCTGCTCTACATCGCTTTTGAGAAACGCTTGATGGCGATCTATAACGACGCCGACATGGTGAACATCAAATCAATGACCATGAAGGTCATCATCGCAGTGACCACGATTGGGACCATCTGCAAAGTGTTTGTCAGCCTATACGTTTTCGAGCACGACATTAGCGTAGATCGTCGTTACCTCACCGAGGTCTACGATGTGATAGCCAACGTGCTGATGTGGGGTGGCCTGTTTGCCATGTATCTGGTGCCGTGTGGGGCGACTCATGATGCCTTGGTCGACAGTCACCCCGAGATTGATGAGCATCGGAAGTATGCCACTCCGGTTATCTGCTTGTTGCAATTGGGATTAATGGGGCCACTGCTCCTGTGGACGAACATCCATCTGTTCTTCTATCCCTTTATTGCCGTGTTCCATTGGATAAAAAACACATGGCTATGATAAGGGGCGGGGTCCTCTTCCTTATGCTCTTCGCCATGCCAGCCTATGCCGACACGCCTCAGGAGCTGGTCATCAAGTTGAGAACCGGGAGTTACTGGTATGGGATCGCATTGGCTTGCAAGGCTAACACATCCGGTGATAACCGAAATGAATGGGCGTATCTGATGCAAAGGGCGGATGAGGTAGGGCGAACCGATGTCATGCAAGCCTTGCTGGGCGAGGTCAACATAGACTACCTGAAGTTGCAAATGAAGCTAAGTATGGATCAAGGGGTGGCACTAGGGAACGAGTCTGGTTGTGGCGATCCAGAAAAGCAACTGTTCATCGAATGGCTCACGACGCGAGTCCCTTTATAGACCAAACGACACCAAGAGAGGAACCTATGATTTACTACTATCTACACCACACGCCTGACTGTGCACCGTTACAGTTGACCTCTGACTACCCGTTGGATGTGCAACCGGGGGCGGTGATTTGGCACCAAGACCGCGTGTTTGAAGTTATGGCAGGAGCTCCCGTCGTGCAAAACCCAGAGGTGGGGCATAGCGTTCATGTGGCGGTAAAATGGCTTGACGAGGTATCTGGCTACCGGATTAGAAACGAGTTGGCTGCGGGAACATTCTACAAGCGGCTCATGCCGGAGCAAAACTAAAAAGGGTACTCAGTATGTCCTGGCTTTTGTTGATGCTGGTTGTGATTGAGGTTGTCTCGATTGCAACCGGAAAGTAATGTAACAGAAGGAGCCGCAAGGCTCCTTATTTAGCACCGTTTGATGGCCTGCAACGTGTACTGCTGCTTGGCCCGACAGCCCCGACACCAAGACTGGATGCGAACCACCCCGGCCATCCGTCGGTCACCGAACTCTCCCGCCCGGTAGAAGACATGCTGGCCCGCTAACTCAGAGCAGTTGGGGCAACTCTTAAGCTGCTGACCATGCTCGTATAAGGTGACAGAATGGTTGAGTGGCAGGCCACAACGACAAAGCTCAGACATTGGCACCTCACTTACGGCGGTCGTCAACTTCCCTAGCCACTCCCTTGAAGGGCTCTCCACCTTGCTTCTGCTCGATGAACCGTCCAGTTTCGGTGTCCCGTTTGGTGTAGTTACCGTTGATGGGGTTTTGCACTTGAGTGCGGTCTTTAACGGAGCCTTGACGATAACCATTGCCAGTATTGGTAGCCATGACATATCCAGAGTTGTTTGGGTCTTTAGTATGTTACGCCTTGGGTGAAAATCGATCAACAGTGTCTGCAACGAACGATTGAAGCAGCATATTTTCGACAACATAAAAGAATAACTTAGATTTCCATAACAGACATACTGGAATATGTGCATATATACAGTATTATTAGTTTGTATAGTGTCTGGTAGAATGCCCGACCAGCAAAAGAGGAATTAAAAATGTTTACATCGATTGAGTTATGTGCGGGAGCCGGAGGTCAAGCTCTTGGGCTTCATCTAGCAGGTTTCAAACATAAGGCTCTGATCGAGATTGAACCAGCCGCTTGTCAGACTCTTGAACACAATAATCAAGTACATGATCTAGGGTGGGAAGACATCATAAATGGTGATGTTATTGAATTTGCTAAAAATGAAGCTCACCGTTATGAAGGTCTGGTCGATTTGGTCGCTGGTGGTGTGCCATGTCCTCCATTTTCAAAAGCAGGCAAGCAGTTAGGGCAGAACGACGAGAGAGATTTGTTTCCCACAGCTCTTGAAATCGTATCAATCATTAAGCCCAATGCCGTGATGCTAGAAAATGTGCCTGGTTTGCTTGAGGCTAAGTTTGATAAATACAGAGAGCAGATCCGTCAGCAGTTATACAAGATGGGCTATGAATGCGAATGGCGATTGTTACAGGCTTCAGACTTTGGGGTACCACAACTGCGTCCTAGAGTGATTTTGGTTGCCTTAAAAAAGGATGTTTTTCATCTTTTCAGTTGGCCAGATATCTCGCGTGAAGCTGCACCTACTGTTGGTGATGCCTTATATGACTTAATGGCCTCAAACGGGTGGGAAGGTGCTGCAGCGTGGAGAGAAAAAGCTAATAGGATCGCTCCAACTCTGGTTGGTGGTTCTAAAAAGCATGGTGGGCCAGATCTTGGTCCGACACGAGCCAAGAAACAGTGGCAAGAACTTGCGGTTAACGGACATAAAATCGGAAATGAGCCTCCAGAGCCTGGATTTACCGGGGCAAAGGAGGGATTAGAAGGTATGCCCCTGTTAACGGTAAGGATGGCAGCTAGGATCCAGGGTTTTCCTGATTGGTGGTTCTTTTGTGGTAAGAAAACTGCAAGCTATCGCCAAGTAGGTAATGCATTTCCTCCTCCAGTTTCTGAAGCTGTTGGACGGGAAATTATTAAAGCCTTGCGAAAGGCTAAGCAACGTAAAGCAGCCTAGAACGTTGCTTGTGAATGGAAAAAGAGGGTCATCCCTCTTTTTTTACTGCAACCCATTCGTCATCCTTGATATGACAAAAACCATACTGGTCTAATAACTCTCGGTCATACTTACCGCCCAGTATTAGGATCCCTTCCTTCTCAAGTACGTCTCGCGCCCCTCCGTTTTTTCTTAACCTCTTCAGCGGATCTTGCTGCTGAGCTATTGATTCTATAACCCAACGCGAGAACGGCTTGTTGTGAACTAATCGCAACAATCTACGAATTCGCTCAGCGCCAGATGCAAATCTATCGGTTAACTGTACCCTTACGGCTGGGTCAAGAGCCTCAAAAAAATTTGGAGGCATGTTTGCATGACGGCATATCCAGTAGATTGCTGGATGCCCCTGACTTATGCTGCGTTTTTGATCTCGATTCATCCCTTTCGTCAAAACATCAATCGAGCAGAAAACCACCCCAACACTGAATGTTGCTTTTTTATCGTTTTCTTGAATGAGAAGGCAGTGATGATCAATCGCTTCACTAGGGATCATCCATGTCCCTTTTATTGTGTTCTTGATGTCTACTTCATAGTCACCGATACGAAGATCCATTTTATCACCGTACTTGAATTGAAATTCATGCCGGAACAAGATCTCAACCTTTGTACCCACGTAGGTTTTTTCTGGACCATCTAACTCATCAAGAGACCAGCGGCCTGTTCTGGGCATATCAATGACCTCATCGACGGCCCGTCGAAGTAGACGACCGACTCGATCAATAAAAGCATCCATACCACCAGCTGTATCTATCAGCAGATCGGCAACTTCGAGGACAGACATGAGATCGCTTGCGGACCGCTCATGGTTTTCCTTGTATCCAACGCTTCGCATATCGAACATTTGTTGTAACTACCCTCGGGGCTGAAACCAATTGGCCAATGATATCAAATCAGTTGTTGGGATAGGTGCTCCAACTGCCCAACTTGAGGCTTTAAAATAGACGTAAGCAACGTATAGGAGTATGCCATGACCCTTCGGCGAAAGTTGATATTGAGTTTTTTGTTGTTCTGGACCTCGATTGCCCTGTTGCCCGCCCTCCAGTCGCAAACGGGACTTGCCCCGATGTGGCTTGGACGTTTTATTGAGTCGTTATGCTATGGTGGGGCAGTAGACTGGACAGCATTGGGCTGTTGCGGGTTGCACATATGGGCCAATCTAGGCCTGTTTTGGCCATCTTTGACGTTGGTTGTCATTAGCGCCATAGTCTTACTATAAGAACAGATAAACTTTGCAGGTTTCATCTCGAATAAACCCGTTGCAATAAGACATAAACACCCCTGAGTTTGTTCTAAATTTCCAACAATCTTCGTTCGTTAGACGATGTCGCATACTTCTATTCCCACCCCATTGCATCTGCAATTGACTCAATATTGCGAAGCTTTTAGGTGTATTCAACAACGATGCTGATGTATTCTTGCCGTGAAGAAATCTAACTTGTCCACTTTATGTGGATGACCAACTCGCTTGTGATTTTGATAAGCTTGTTGATTTACAAATGAGTGTTGGAGCGATACGCCAGAAAGCAATCTGATATATTTTCTTATTTATCATATGCTTTTGGCTCTGTTGGTCCTCCCGCATCGGAATCTCGTCGACCTGGTCAGGACCGGAAGGTAGCAGCCAAGGCGAGTCCTTCGAGTGCCGGGATGTGGCTTGCAGAGCCTCCACCATTTCTAGTTCATCAATAAGTTAGCTCTAAAATCCCCTCCAAGCCCGTTTGGTCATCCACTTTATCTGGGCGAACTGGAGGCAACCTCAATGAATCTCTGGCCGTCTCTGGCTTAAGTTATCCCCGCGGTATCTGGTACTTCCACGCTGCCCTGCGGTAGACGCAAAGAAATCAAGAAAACACTCAGAACAAGAGACAAATCTGAAGCCAAGAAGAAGGTGTTGGATTTGCTGGCCTGTATGCGTTCTGGCGGTGCTCATCCGATTGATAGGCCACAGCTTCTCTCACCATAAACGGCTGAAGCTAAGCTCTCCTTAGCGCGCTTGTTCGTATAACATCAAGAAAACCTCAGCCAGCAGATACCGATGACAAACCCTCTCCCCATCAGACTGAAAGTCGCGCGAAAGGCTGCGGGCCTGACACAACAACAGCTGGGTATGCGCTTAGGTATGGAACAGAGCTCGGCTAGCGCCAGAATGAATCAGTACGAAAAAGGCAAACACGCCCCTGACTATCAGACGATGCAACGCATCGCCCAGGAGCTGGGTTTTCCGGTGGCTTATTTCTATTGTGATGATGACGTGCAGGCCCAAATCCTGCGGCTTTGCGTAACGAAGACACGGGAGCAGCAACAAGCATTACTCGCCCAACTATCCATTGATGCAGGCGCCTCACTTAAGGCTAGTGATGAGTAGATCTGCTCTGCGGTAAGCGGTCCATCCGACTTCATATTTGCACCATTCTGCGGTCGCATCCGGTCTATGAGGCGGCTGAAAATAAAATCCGAAACCCAAGAGTGAGTTTCGGATTGATACCTAACCAGGATAGGGGCAAAGGGCCTTTAACCGCGAGATGTCAGTTGTTCTGGCCCCTTGCCCTGAGGCTTACTTGGCCTCGATGGCGCTGATGATCTCGGCCATGGACGCAAACTTGAAGTTCTGGTTTTCGCTGCCGTAACCGCTATCGACGTTATTGAAATCCTGAGCCACAAAGATCCCCTGCGGGTAGAGCGAGCCCAGATTGCCCGATGCCGCAGCAATGCCGTCGGTATCCATGGTGCCATCGACGCCCACGCTATCGTTGGCCAGCAGGGCGAAGCGTCCCAGAGCCTTGTGGTTGTTATTCATGTCGTAGACGGCGTAGCTGTTGTCGCCCTGGGAAGAGGCGATGAGCCACTTGCGGCTACCGTCGGCATAGACGGTCAACCCTTCGACATCGGCGGTCAGGTTGCCCTTGCCCACCTTGTCGACACTGGTGGCTGTGCTGGCACCGTTAGCACGGGCATCAAAACTCCAGATACCCACATCTTCTTCACCTACATAGAGGGTATGGCTGGCATCGTCGGCGACACATCCTTCAGGTTGGCTGGCCACACTCAGGGTACGTACCTTCTCGCCCGTGGGAGCCTTGGCCGAGCCACCAATCTGCCACTGCTCAATGTGGCCATCCTTGCCATTGAGGTAGACGTAGGTGGCGACATCGTCCTGATAGAGGCACAGACCATACACTTCGTCCACCGCCGAGAGCAGTTCACCTTTCAGGGTGTTGCTGCCGGTGGCGGTCAGCTTGGTCAGAGGGCTATCCAGTGTGCTGTTATCCAGCGCATAGAGGGCTACCGTGTTGCTGCTGCGGTTGGTGGCGGCAACCAGCGTGATGCGATCGCTGCCCAGCGCTACATTGTCACGCAGATCCACGTTGTTCATCTCGCCATCGTCCAGCTGCTGGATGAGTGAGCCATCCAGACCGTAGACCAGCAAACCAGCCTGCTTGTTGGTGCCAATCACCAGGCTCTTGCTGGCATCCTGCGGGTTGATCCAGATGGCAGGATCATCGGCGGCATCCCCATCGTCATCCATCTCCGGGGTTTCTGCTACCGGATAGATGGGGTCCACACCCGCCTGACTCAGGGCGCGCAGATCCTTGGCTTGCCAAGTCAGTTTGCTGCTTTGGGCCAACAGGCTCAAAGAGATCAGCTTACTATCCTTGTCATCCTCGATGAGCAGCCCAGCCGGGCTACTGGTGACGCCGTTATACTCCTCAACACCATCTACCTTGGAACCGGCGGCAACGCTCAGTGTGGTGAGCCACTTGCCCTTTTTGCGATCATAGACCTGTATCCCCTTGCTGTTATCGGCCGCCAGCAGATAGCCAGTTCCCTCTTCACCGATAAAGAGCCCGACATCCTCGACCTCTTCGAGTTCGCCCAGACCGATGGCGTCCACCATTTGACGAACCAGACCTGTCTCGGGATCGGCACCATAGCGCCAGACTCCGGCAGCCCCTTCGGCCAGGTAGAGCTGATTTTTCTCATCATCCACCACACAGCCTGAGACTTCACCGCCGATCTGCAGGGTGCGAACCGGTGCCGGCGCACCGGTATCTTCGCCCACAATGGCCGAGATCAGGGAGCCATTGTCCAGTTTCAGCTTCCACTGTTGTACCTGACCCGCTTCATCGAAGGTAATGGCTTGTAACTGGTCGCCAAACAGGGGGCGATAGAGGCAGACGCCAGCGGGTTCAAACTCCAGATCCAGCTTGCCCAGCGACGTCGGGGCGGCGTTGTCGGCATCAATGCTGTAAAACAGCAGGGAACCACTGTTATTGCTGACCGCCAGAATATCGTGCCCAAAACTGCCGTAGCGGATATCTACGCCCGTGGCCCCTTCGTTGTCGATATCATCATCCTGGGTGTGCAGCAGGGCGCCACTTTGCAGGGAGTAGACTTCAAGCCCGCGCTTCTTGTCCACAGTGTAGAGGCGCGCGGCCTCCTTATCGCTCTTGGGTGTCCAAACGGCGACATCTTCATTCTTGCCACCGGCTGTCTTGCCCAGAGCCAGGTCGGCGGTGAGTGCCGGAGCCGGGGTTGTCGGTGTAGTCGGTGTAGTCGGTGTAGTCGGTGTAGTCGGTGTAGTCGGTGTAGTGGGAGTCGTCGGCTTAGTGCTGGGAGCAGGAGAGAGGGGCGAAGCTGAAGAGTCACTATTACTGTCATTGCAGCCACTCAGTAGCAGGGTCGTGAGGGCGCAAGCAAGCCAAATCCGGTGCATAAAAATCCTTTGAATATGCAGAGTAAAAAGAGCGTCCAATCTGCTTTGGCTTGATGGCATTTTGATGGCAGCATTGTGACCGTTTGCCGTCATTAGGGTTGTGTCCTAGTGGCAGAGCTCTGACGCTGACGGGATATTCATCTCAGCTAGCTGTATATAAAAACAGTACCTGCGCTTTGATCATGCTAGTTCTGTTGGAGTAGATGATGACCCGCGCAGCCAGCTGATTTGCACATCGTCAACGCCTTATTACCACTGTATCTGTCGTTGTGTACGGCGGGCGTACTTGTGGGGGGAGGACGCCTTGACGGGCCGGGACTATAGCCATCGCAAGGTCTGGGTGCTGGAGCGATTAGCCTTGCTGGCAGAAGTCTTTGCCATCGAGCTGTGTGCTTATGAGGTGATGGCTAATCACTGTCATCTAGTCATTCATATCAATCAAGAAAAGGCGTCAGCTCTGACAGATGAAGACGTTATATCCCGCGGGCGTCGTTTGTTTAGTGTCCCGGCACTTGTCGAATTATGGTTGCAGGGCAAAACAGAAGGTTCCGAAAATGAGGTTGCAGTGAGCTCATTCTAAGCATGTTTCCAACGCGATTTACCGGGCGCCTGTGCGCTTATGACGGCTTTTGGGTTATGCCAAGCACCGCCTCTGTTTTGCCTCCCAAAAAGAAACAATTAGCTGTTGTTACTGAATATGGATGCATTTCAGATGAATATCATCCTGGATTGGGTGTCTAGGTGAAGTTGGAAGTGGATGTCCTATTTGACTCTTCTATTTGACTCTTCTATTTGACTCTTCTATTTGACTCTTCTATTTGACTTAGGTGGATGCCCTGCGACCCATCTCGCAATTATCAGCGACATGGCTTTGCTTGGGTCTCTAATGGCTTTACGCTGCTGGATGGGCTATGTAGCCCTGCCGTTCTACATGGGGCACGGGGATGCAAGCAAGGAGTCGCAGGTTTTTTCGCTGCGCACAGGGAGGTTCGACTGGCACAGTTCAGCCAGCGACCATGAAGCACTGCAAGGTGATATTTCTTTGATAAGGTGACGTTTTCATGTCGCAAAACGCGCAAAATTTATTGCTCTTTTTTAGTGAGAGCGAACAGCTTAAGGCGGCCGAATGCGTGCTCAATGCATTGGAGGCAGAGGATCAGGAGTCGATAGAGCATCATGCCGCAGCCGTGGGGGATGAGCTGGGGCCGTTATTGATAGCATGCTGGCAGGATGAGTGGTGTAACTGCGCATATGCCCGTCATTCTGATCACCTTGTTCTCAATTATGATTCGCGCAGTAGTGCGGGCGTTCCATTGCCTCTGCTTCATGCCTGGTTTGGTGCGGGGTTGTCGGCGGCAGTAGTCGAGATCTTCTTTGATCAGGTGGGTGAGCAGAAGCGCTATCACTTCGTGGACGATGCCTTGGTCAGCAAGGATAAGCTGGAGCGAGCGTATCCACAGTGGGTGGAGTCTATTGGACGTACTCTGCCACTACAGGATGATGAGGAAAATGAGGAGTATTGTGTCGCGCCCTCTTCACCTGTCTCGCTGCAGAGCCTGATAGCGCAAGAGCAGGAGCGAGAGGAGAAGGCGCAGGCATTGCTCCGGGAGATCACCAGCTTCACCTCGTTGGCGGCGGAAACGGGAACGCCCGCACTGGGTTTGATGAAGTCAGCCCTGCTGATCCGTTGCCTGTTCAAAGGCGTACTCCAGGCCCTGCTCTTTTCGTTGATCATGATATTGCTATTCAAGGGCATGTGGCTGTGGATTGTGCTGGGGATCGTCTTATTGGTGGTGCTGCCTCTGTTTTATGCTTGGCGCATGTTGAAGGGTTTGAGTGGTGAAGAGGTGGTGTCCGATGCTGACTGAAATTTCCTGGTGGGGCGGTTTATTGTTTCTTTGGTGGGCGGCTACCTATCGTATCGTGCTGCACGGACGCTCTCCTTTCACCTCGGTGAGCTTCTTCGCCAGCTATGTGGTGTTTGCGGCGGTGGCTGTACTGCTGGCGCTTTATTTTTACCCGCTGGCTCAAATTTGGTTGCAACTGGGCTATATGGGGTGTTTGGGCGTGGCCCTGCTGGCGTTTGTGGTCAGTGTGCTATGGCCGGAAAGTGAAGAGGAGGCGTTAATCGAGGCGGAACAGGACGAAGAGGAGGAGTCGAGTGGCGGTTTTTGGACTGCCGTTGGCAACGTTGTTCTCTATGGTCCTCAGGTTATTCCTTGTCTGTTAGCTGGCAGCAAGTGCTGGGAGTTGGCCAAGGGATTACACTGGATCGGCTAATTTTCAAAATGTCATGTTGATACGTTAAAAGCCGACTATTGAGTCGGCTTTTCTCTTATGAGGGGAAAGTGGGGATTGTCGCCAGGCTTGGGGGGCGGCTCCAGCTGGCGACTATATCCCTAAAGGCGCTGACAAGGGGGGCGGGGTTCCAGGGGGGGCGCATCATGCAATGGTCCAGCTGGCCTCAAGGTCATCAGGCGAAAGGGTACGAACCCAGGGGTGATCGACCGCCCAGCCCGACTATGGCGGCAAAGTCGCTGACCAGGTGCGCGACAAGCCCCGCAGTTCAGGGCGGGGAAGGATAGCTCGGACGGCAGCTGTCCTTGGGTTTTAGTGGGGTGTCTGCTTCGCGGGTTGGGTGACCCCCAGTCGTATGGCTGCACGGGTCACGTTGCGCTCGTCCAGTAGTGCATCCAGAGCCTTGAGGAGGTTGAAGTCCAGTGCCTTGATATCTTTCATTTTTATGTATAACGCAATAATTATTTATCTATATTATATCTTACGCTAACT
>NZ_JBVAYF010000039.1:0-805 GCF_055413345.1 Pseudaeromonas sp. HNCC25DJ180 | reverse complement strand
AGCTGCAAATCTGAACACCATGCTGAGTAATATGAAGAAAATTGCAATATATAGAATTATGAGTAAGTTGTTATCCGTAATTTTAGGGGTCGTAATTTATGGTGAAATTATTCCGTCAATATTACCGAATGAGATAGCGATTGAGCATAGCATTGAACCTTCAATAGTAAATCCGAAGTTTGTTTGGTTTGCGATTATTTCAATTCCTGTTATTTGTTGCCTGCAAACTAAATCTCGGTGGTTAAGAGCATTAGGTTGGATTTTATTATGCTTACTCATGGTGTTGGCTGTAACACAATGACTCTTGTCGATATGCAGCTAACAAAAAGTTTAAGTCGTTCGCTTCGCTCACTGGGACGCGCATAAAGCCGCGCGCCCCATAACTAAAATGTTAGGACCAACCCGATTATGAGAAAGTCAGTCATCATTCTTTTTCTTAGCGGCGTAGCCCTCGCCATAGCTTTAGCCGGATGGCAGTATTCACAAGCTCCACAAGGCATGCTTCTTTATACGCCAGCTCCTGGCGTGGCTCCAAACTACACACCATCTTCATTAGTTGGTTTTTTTGTTGCCAACCTTGGCTTGTCTGCGCTTAGCGCACTAACAGCTATTCTTGGTTTAGTCGGGGGCTTCTTTTTTAATCGTCGATTATTTCAAATAGCCAAGAATGGTGTCTTTCTATTTTTAGGGTTTGGGCTGCTATGTCTAGCTGCTATCGCTACCGAAAAATTTTGGCCCTAACTACTCTGTACGGCCTAACAAATAGTTTAAGTCGTTCGCTTCGCTCACTGGGACGCGCATAAAA
>NZ_JBVAYF010000038.1:0-879 GCF_055413345.1 Pseudaeromonas sp. HNCC25DJ180 | reverse complement strand
TGTTGGAGGCTTTGCTGCACTGGGTTAATGAACAGCGCACCCACCAAGGCAAACCGGTAATTGCCTTTGACGGCAAGGTGTTACGCGGCTCCTACCGGAAAAATTCCAAGGATGCTCTTCAACTGGTCACGGCCTACGATACCGAAAATGGTCTGGTATTGAGCCAGAAGGCAACCCCCACCAAGAGGGGAGAAATCGAAACCGTCAAAGAGATGCTGGACATTCTTGAACTCAAGGGGGCCGTTGTGACACTCGATGCGCTGCATTGTCAGAGAGAGACACTGGAGAAAATCAGCGAGAAGAAGGCTCATGTGGTGGTACAGGTAAAGAAGAACCAGCCAAAGTTGTACCAAGCCGTTCAGTCACAATTCCAGGCACTGTTTGATGCTCAGAAAGAGAAGATTGTCGTCGAGCACAAAGAGAGTGGGCATGGTCGTCAAGAAGAACGCTATGTGTTTCAATTAAAAGCAAAATTACCGCCAGAGTTAGCAGAGAAATGGCCGACAATCCGCAGCATCATCGCCGTTGAGCGTCACCGCAGCGCCAACGGAAAAGGAACGGTAGATACCTCCTACTATGTCAGCTCGTTATCCCCCAAGCACAAGTTGCTAGGGCACTATATTCGTCAGCATTGGCGGATCGAGAACAGCCAGCATTACATTCTTGATGTGGTGTTCAACGAGGATGCATCAAGGATTGCGATGGAGGATGCGGTCGAGAATATGGCGCTATTCCGACGGTTTGTTCTGAACATCGTAAAACAGAGTGATTGCGGCGCGCCGAGCCAGAGAAACAAGCTAAAAAAAGCAAGTTGGGATGACAATTATCGGGCACAGTTATTCTTTGGTTAAATAATCAACAAAGTATGCTCCCGCCCTG
>NZ_JBVAYF010000037.1:0-879 GCF_055413345.1 Pseudaeromonas sp. HNCC25DJ180 | reverse complement strand
CAGGGCGGGAGCATACTTTGTTGATTATTTAACCAAAGAATAACTGTGCCCGATAATTGTCATCCCAACTTGCTTTTTTTAGCTTGTTTCTTTGGCTTGGCGCACCACAATTGCTCTGCTTTACGATGTTCAGCACAAACCGCCGGAATAGCGCCATATTCTCGACCGCATCCTCCATCGCTATCCTTGATGCATCCTCGTTGAACACCACATCAAGAATGTAATGCTGGCTGTTCTCTATCCGCCAGTGCTGACGAATATAGTGCCCGACTAACTTGTGCTTGGGGGATAATGAGCTGACATAGTAGGAGGTATCTACCGTTCCTTTTCCGTTGGCGCTGCGGTGACGCTCAACGGCAATGATGCTGCGGATTGTCGGCCATTTCTCCGCCAACTCTGGCGGTAATTTTGCTTTTAATTGAAACACATAGCGTTCTTCCTGGCGGCCATGCCCACGTTCTTTGTGCTCGACGATAATCTTCTCTTTCTGGGCATCAAACAGTGCCTGGAATTGTGATTGAACGGCTTGATACAACTTCGGCTGGTTCTTCTTTACCTGTACCACCACATGAGCCTTCTTCTCGCTGATTTTCTCCAGTGTCTCTCTCTGACAATGCAGCGCATCGAGTGTCACTACGGCCCCTTTAAGCTCAAGAATATCTAGCATCTCTTTGACGGTTTCGATTTCTCCCCTCTTGGTGGGGGTTGCTTTTTGGCTCAATACCAGACCATTTTCGGTATCGTAGGCCGTGACCAGTTGAAGAGCATCCTTGGAATTTTTCCGGTAGGAGCCGCGTAACACCTTGCCGTCAAAGGCAATTACCGGTTTGCCTTGGTGAGTGCGCTGTTCATTAACCCAGTACAGCAAAGCCTCCAACA
>NZ_JBVAYF010000036.1:0-1028 GCF_055413345.1 Pseudaeromonas sp. HNCC25DJ180 | reverse complement strand
CCAAGGCATCAGCCCCAAGGCCTCGCCACTGACACCTGAGCAGCAAAAAATCCGTGAGTTAGAGAGAAAAATCAAACGGATCGAAGAGGAGAAAGAAATCCTAAAAAAGGCTACTGCTCTCTTGATGTCGGACTCCCTGAACAATTCTCGCTAGTCGAGCAACTCAAGAAGAGCTATAGCGTCAAACGCATCTGTGATGTATTTGGGATCCATCGCAGTAGTTACAAATACTGGGCTGCTCGCCCTCAAGGCATTTCACCGGAGAAGCTCGCTCTGCATGCCGAAATCCGTATGGCCCATAACGACAGCCATGGCTCGGCAGGCGCCAGGACGATAGCCGACATAGTCACAAGCCGGGGCTCGCCCTTGAGCCGCTATCGGGCTGGCAGATTGATGAAAGCGCTTGAGTTGGTCAGTTGCCAACCCCCTAGGCATGCCTACAAAAAAGCAAATCAGGAGCACGTTGCCATCCCTAACCGGTTGGACAGACAGTTCGCGGTGACGGCCCCCAACCAAGTCTGGTGTGGTGACGTGACCTACGTCTGGACCGGAGCACGATGGGCGTATCTGGCTGTGGTGTTAGACCTGTTTGCCCGCAAACCGGTGGGATGGGCGATGTCGTTATCCCCAGATAGCGAGTTGACATGTAAGGCATTAATGATGGCTTTTGAGGCACGAGGGCGGCCCAAGGGATTGCTGTTTCATTCTGATCAGGGCAGCCATTACACCAGCCGTCGATTCCGACAGCAGCTCTGGCGCTACCGGATCGAACAGAGCATGAGCCGACGCGGTAACTGCTGGGATAACGCGCCGATGGAACGATTATTTAGAAGCTTAAAAACCGAGTGGATACCTACAAATGGTTACCACAGCGTTAAGGATGCTGAACAGGCAATCACTGATTATCTGGTGGGCTACTACAGCCAAGTCAGACCGCACTCCTACAATGGAGGGCTGACACCTAATGAATCAGAGCGATTATTCTGGTTAGCGCACAAGAGCGTGGCCAATTTTTCTTGACCACTACA
>NZ_JBVAYF010000035.1:0-1299 GCF_055413345.1 Pseudaeromonas sp. HNCC25DJ180 | reverse complement strand
TTTGCTTTTTAGCTTGTGAAACATCAAAAGCCACCCCCTCCCAACCTCCCCCTTGGCAGGGGGGGAGCTGTTCGAAGCTTTTTTCGGCATTTATCTCACCAATCGACCAAAAATGTGTATAACAGAAAGGCGTAGCTGTCCCACACTAATTATTTGTGTACGCCCAGCATGGGCATGAACTGATGGGGTGAAAGTCCCCTGTAGGAAGATCACCCTCGGCACTTTGGCTGAGGCTAACTACTAGCGAATGGCAAGGGCTAATCCGCGAGGAGCAGTAAGGGAGACAGGACATCCATCTTAAGCAGGCGTACAGCAATCCAGAGTGGGTGTCCTTTTTAGTCGTTACTCATCACATGGAAAATTTTTGAACCATTGAGTAAATGCAACCCTGGTTTCGGTTTGCTGCAGGTAGTTGTCCTCAATGAAGTCAAGGAAACTGCCAGATAAGTCATACTCATTATTTCCTTGTGCATTGCTATATAGGCAGGTCAATTTAGAATGGTCAATCTTATTCAATTCAGGCACAAGAGACTTTATGATTTCTTGGGTATCCACCTTTTTTTGTGAGCAAGTTTTCCCATCGATATAATCATTGCAATCAATATCTAATAGGAGCGCCGCATCCCAGGCCGTATTGGTGTTGTATTCTAAAAAATTAGCTGCAGGGGGAGCAGCGCAGCCAGCTATAAATAACACCAGAGTAAGTAATGAGATGCCGTTCATTATTGTTGTCCTATACAAGAGGGTTCTGCTCCACCACTGCGACTATAAGCGCTTCTTAGACCACATCGGTTGCCTTGAAAATCTAAATCTGCAGGACAAGCACAATTACCATCATAAGTGGTACTTGGTGATGAATTGTTATTTCCACCTTGCGCTGCAGCTGCGGCACCAAGGACAGCTAATGTAGCTAGCCCAACATCTGCGCCAACTGATGCGCTACATTTGGTATAGCTAAATCGTCTTTTTTCTGCTGCATATTTTTCTTTGCTACAAAACTCCCTACTGACACAGCCAGAAAGAAGTATGGCCATTAAAAAATATTTGAAATACATTTCATTATCCCAATAGTGTAAGGCATATGTTCTTATGCGGTTTTATTGATTAACATTTTTATAGTTGGCTAACCGTAACTGTTGGCAGTTACAGCAATATTTCGATACTAAGCAAAAGAGGCTCACTGGGAAACCCCATTTTGGATTAAGTATAAAAACCATACTTTTTATGGCATCCATGTTGTACTGAGACAACATGGAATAGTGAATAGGGTTCGGGTGCATAGTCCGGCCCATGGTGAAC
>NZ_JBVAYF010000034.1:0-1477 GCF_055413345.1 Pseudaeromonas sp. HNCC25DJ180 | reverse complement strand
GTCCACATTCAGCTGCGGCACATCGTTGCTGCCCTGGATGGTTATCGTCAAACTGGCCGTTGCCGGGTCACCGTCACCATCGACAATGTTATAACTGAAGCTCTCGCTCCGGATTTCCCCCTCCTTCAGTGCCTGCGTGGTCGGCAACGTACTATCCAGGATAAAGCTGTAACTGCCATCGGCTCCCAGCACCAGGCTACCGTACTGACTCAACACGCCCGGTTGTGTCGTCCAACCGTCAAACGTCCGGCCATCCGCGCCCGGTTGTCCATTCGGATGCTGGTCATTCACCAGCACATTGCCACTCACACTCTGCAACGTGCCATCTTCTACCAGTACAATCGGCGTCCCTTCCGCAGTAACCGGTGCATCGTTCACGGCCCGGGGCACATCGTCCAGAACGGGAATGGTGAGCGACAAGCTCGCCGTATCCCCTTCCACATCAGTCACCATCAGTTGCAGCGCATCCAGCAAACGCTCACCATTCACCCCCAAGTGTTCAACCTCGTTCACCAAGGTAAAGCGATAACTCACCGTACCTGTGGCTTCATCAAAACCGGTTAACTGCAGGGTATTGCCCCGCGGCGTCGTAAAGGTCATCGACTCCACCGGTTGACTCAACAACGTACGCAGACTATCCAGCGACAGTTGACGGTCGCCTACCCCTATCGACGCCAATCCTGCCAGCGCCTGCAGGGTGAAACTGCCATCAAATGACAGCGGACCCTTGATGCTGTTCGAGCCCATGGACAAATCAGCCTCATTGAACGCGGGCAACTCCAGAGACTGTGGGACCAGGATGGGATCATCGACGGAATTGACGGTAATGTTGACGATCGCCGTGCTGGTGAGGCCGCTCGGGTCGGTGATGGTATAGGTGATGACATCCGTACCGTGGTAGTTACGCTCCGGTTGGTAAGTTAAGCTGCCGTCCGGGTTGACGGTCACCACACCGTGCTCTGCCAACGGTGTGCCTATGATGGCAATCGCATCACCATCCGGGTCGGAGTCGTTTACCAAGACCGTGATGGTTACCGGCTGATCCTCATCGGTGACCGCCGCATCATTGACCGCCAGCGGCGGATTATTCTCAGCCACCGCAACCGGTTCGGTCGGTGCAATCACTCCACTGCTGCTGTAACTGGTATCAAAGCCCGCTGCGGCCAAGGTGCTCACCCCGGTTCGATCCACAGAGACAAAGCCGGCATTACCACTACCGCCCGCGCCACCGCCCCCGGCACCGGGTGCCCCACCGGCAGCGGTAGCTTCAAAGTTCAGGGTGGGGTCTACCCCCTGCAAAATAGCTTGTTGAATGGCGGCGATATCACTGGTGCCCTGAGCCCCCAGCGGCGAGACCCCTACCGGCCCCGTTTGTGCGTTAAGCGCCCCCACCGGAACAATAGCGGGCATCTCTGGCATAGCCGGCGGCTGGGAGGCCGAACTACTGTCACCTGGCTCCAGTTGTACGTGAGCCCCA
>NZ_JBVAYF010000032.1:0-1791 GCF_055413345.1 Pseudaeromonas sp. HNCC25DJ180 | reverse complement strand
GTCTGTTTAAGCGGCTGGCCGAGGACCAACCCCTGATTTGATAAACCGGCTGCTTAAGGCCAGTCCGATTGAAATTTTTGTTGTGCGCTGAACGGAGGTTAACTACGCCAGCCGCTTGAGCAACAGCGAAATCAGCCTGATGACCAGTAGAACCAGAACAACGCCAAGCAGAAAGAGGCGCTGAGGCTGGTGTTCAACCCCAACCGGTTGGGACAAAGAACTGGCACCGGAGCCGATGTTGCTAACCAACCCGTTGGAACAGAGAAGGCGAGAGCATTGAGGCCGATGGCCAAGGTTCGCTAGAACAAAGCCTCCAAGATGCTGCTGACAACGTGCCGAGTCGAAGTTCACGCCTCAAGAGGCTGACGGTTCTCTAACACTTGGTCATTTCTCTGCGGCCAACTACTGGCTGCTCTTGCCTTGGAACCACTCAACACCGGCAACACGCACAACACTTTAGTTATGGGGCGCGCGTGCTTTTTGCGCGTCCCAGTGAGCGAAGCGAACGACTTAAACTATTTGTTAGGTTCGAAGTTGAATAACATAGGTTGTTTCATTTTCATGAACGTCAGTAAGTACTTCGTAGATGTCTGGATCTATATAGCCCGCAAGCAGTGGAGGGAGCGATGCTATCGGTTGACCGCTCAACTTACACGGGAACTTCGTTCCGTTTGGATTTTCCGTATGAACAAAAATTGCGTCGCTACCAGAGTTCCGAGGATGTACGAGTGCAAATAGCTGATATGGTTTTCTTGATTCATTAAGTTCGTGGCGAGCTCGAGTGAGTGCTCTAAGCAAGGCAGCCAAGTGGCGACGTCGATGTACCCAATTGATATTACCAAATCCTTCACAATCGAAATGCTGATGCCATAAATCACACCAAGTGTGTTTTTTAAGATCAACGATAAATCGGTTGGCTTTAGTGAATAATTTAAAGTAGTACAGTTTGTCTGGGTGCTTTGTTTTCGTCATAAGAACCTAACGTCTATTTAACCGGCTGGCCAAATGCCAACCTGTGAATGATAAACCGGCTGCTTAAGGCCAGTCCGATTGAAATTTTTGTTGTGCCAGCACCGAGGCTGACTATGCCAGCCGCTTGGGCGACAGCGAAACTAGCCTGATGGCTTGTTGCACCTGAACAGCGCCAAGCAGAATAAGGCGCTAAGGCTGGTATTCAAGCCCAACAGGTTGGGACAAAGAACAAGCACCGGAGCCGATGTTGCTTACCAACCTGTTGGAACAGAGAAGGCGAGGGCGTTGAGGCCGATGAGCAAGGTTGGCCAGAACGAAGCCACCAAGTTGTTGCTGACAACGTGGTGAGCCGAAGTTCACGCTACAAGAGGCTGGCGGTTCTCTAACACCTGACTTTTTCTCTGCGGCCAACTACAAGCTGCTCTTGCCCTGGAACCACTCAACACCGGCAACACGCACAACATTTTAGTTATGGGGCGCGCGGCTTTATGCGCGTCCCAGTGAGCGAAGCGAACGACTTAAACTATTGGTTAGGCGCTTTTACCCCAATCGGCCAAGACGTCACAAAAGCTTGGAATATCTATACTGCCTTCTATATCCATGCATGAATAACCAAAGCCATCATCTGAAAGATCTTGTTTTAAACTATTTAGTTTTTTCCAATCAGGATCTATAACCATCCCTGATTTTGCGCCATAACCTCGGATCAAACATTGGAATGTGTACACGGTGTTATTATTTTTGTATTCAAACGGAGAAACTATATCTAGTCCGTAAGTATTCATTAATTGCATGACCTGATGATGCATGTGATGGCCT
>NZ_JBVAYF010000031.1:0-1819 GCF_055413345.1 Pseudaeromonas sp. HNCC25DJ180 | reverse complement strand
ACTTGCGCTGCCATCAGACACGCTCAGCGTAAACACCTCGCTCTCTGCCCCAGCACCATCCGTGGTCGGGCTGGTCAGCTCATAACGATAACTGGCAACCCCGGTCGTGCTGTCGTAACCAGTCACCGTCAAGCTACCATGGGCGCCAACCACCACCGCCCCCACCAAGTCCGCCATCGCAAACGCAGTCCCGTTCAGGGTCACGCTCTGCAGGTCATCCAGGCCATCCGCATCCCCTAAGCTAAAGCTGCCGTAGGCCAACGTGCTGCCATCGCCCGCCGCCGAGCCCTGGGGCAAGCCCGCTTCAAACACCTGGTCATTGCCCCCCTCGTTGCCCGGGTCCACGTTCAGCTGTGGCACATCGTTGCTGCCCTGGATGGTTATCGTCAAACTGGCCGTTGCCGGGTCGCCGTCACCATCGACAATGTTATAACTGAAGCTCTCGCTCCGGGTTTCCCCCTCCTTCAGTGCCTGCGTGGTCGGCAACGTACTATCGAGGGCAAAGCTGTAACTGCCATTGGCTCCCAGCACCAGGCTGCCGTACTGTGACAGCACGCTGGACGGCGTATCCGCCCAACCATCAAAGCTCCGGCCATCCGCTCCCGGTTGACCATTCGGGTACAGGTCATTGACCAGCACATTGCCACTCACACTCTGCAACGTACCATCTTCTACCAGCACAACCGGCGTCCCTTCCGCCGTAACCGGTGCATCGTTCACAGCCCGGGGCACATCGTCCAGAACGGGAATGGTGAGCAACACGCCCGCCGTATCCCCTTCTGTATCGGTCACCGTCAGTTGCAACGCGTCCAGCAAACGCTCACCATTCGCTCCCAGGTGTTCAACATTGTTCACCAAGGTAAAGCGATAACTCACCGTACCCGTGGCCTCATCAAAACCGGTTAGCTGCAGGGTATTACCCCGCGGCGTCGTAAAGGTCATCGACTCGACCGGTTGACTCAACAGCGCACGCAGGCTATCCAGCGACAATTGACGGTCGCCTACCCCTATCGACGCCAATCCAGCCAGCGCCTGCAGGGTGAAACTGCCATCAAATGACAACGGAGCCTTGATGCTGTTCGAGCCTATAGCCAAATCAGCCTCATTGAACGCGGGCAACTCCAGAGACTGTGGGACTAGGATGGGATCATCGACGGAATTGACGGTAATGTTGACGACCGCCGTGCTGGTGAGGCCGCTCGGGTCGGTGATGGTATAGGTGATGACATCCGTACCGTGGTAGTTACTCTCCGGTTGGTAGGTTAAGCTGCCGTCTGGGTTGACGGTCACCACGCCGTGCTCTGCCAACGGTGCGCCTATGACGGCAATGGCATCACCATCCGGATCGGAGTCGTTTGCCAAGACCTTGATGGTCACCGGCTGATCCTCATCGGTGACCGCCGCATCATTGACCGCCAGCGGCGGATTATTCTCAGCCACCGCAACCGGATCGGGCGGTGCAATCAAGCCACTGCTGCTGTAACTGGTATCAAAACCCGCTGCGGCCAAGATGCTCGCCCCGGTTCGATCCACAGAGACAAAGCCTGCATTACCGCTACCGCCAGCTCCGCCGCCCCCGGCACCAGGTGCCCCACCGGCGGCAGTAGCCTCAAGGTTCAGGGTTGGGTCTATCCCCTGCAATATGGCTTGTTGTATGGCGGCAATATCATTGGTGCCCTGAGCACCCAGTGGTGAGATGCCTCCCGGCCCCGTTTGTGCGTTAAGCGCCCCCACCGGAACAATTGCGGGCATCTCTGGCATAGCAGGCGGCTGGGCGGCCGAACTACTGTCACCTGGCTCCAGCTGTACGTGGGCCCCC
>NZ_JBVAYF010000030.1:0-1843 GCF_055413345.1 Pseudaeromonas sp. HNCC25DJ180 | reverse complement strand
GACGATGTGCCCAAATTGGGGGCGTTTACTAATGCCATCATGCCAAATGAGTTTGGTACTGTGCATGGCTTCTTCGATGTAGTTCCGGGGGCTGATGGCTTGGCTGGTTTTAATATCATGCCACCGGTCATCACTGGGCTTAATTATGATACGACGCAGAATTACCTCGCTGGCGAATTCATTGGTACAACCGTGACCGCGTTGGCAGGTACATCTGAGGTATTCAAATTGAATGTGTTGGCAGATGGCACTTATCAGTTCGATCTGCTCAAGCCCCAGGCGTCCGTGGACAAGACGGTATCTCTGCTCAATTTAACCTCGGGTAAACCAAGTAATTTTGTTGAAACCACAGATGGTTTGATCGAGTTTTCTAGTGCGGGCAAGGGGGTGAATTCATCTAACGTCGGCTTTGGTGTGGATAACCAATTTGTCGGTGTCGGTGAGCGTTTCACCATGGAGTTTCATAGCCAGGGGACAGTCGGTGATGATCTGCCTTCACTTAACCCGCAATTTGTTGAAAAGGTGGTGCTGACCAATGACAACATTAATGGCTCTATCACCTTGCAGTGGATCGCGACTAATACCCTGACGGGTGCTCAAGAAACGGGAACGGTAGCAGTTGCGGGAACCACAACCACCATAGACCCCACCATCAGTTTCAATACGCTGGAGATAATTGGTGATAGTGGGTCAGGGCAAGGGGTGCGCCTGACCGATGCGGTCATTTCCACCACCATATTACCGCCGGATAAAGATATTCCCTTCACTGTCAGTGCGATGGATGGCGATGGGGACATCACGACCGACAGTAGCTTCAATGTGCATATAGTGGGTGGTGCCAGCAGCAGCTTTACCTTACTCGGCACCGATACTAATGACGTTCTGGCTTCCAGCGCGGTAGCGGACCACATTAACGGTGGCAATGGTGCTGATATCGTCGATTATCGGGATGATGGCACAGGTGTCACAGTGGATCTGGGGACTAATACGGGGAGTGGTGGTACAGCTGCCGGGGATACCTACACCTCCATTGAGGGGGCCATGGGTGGTTCTGGCGATGATATTTTGATTGGGAATGCAGCCGATAATTACCTAGATGGCGGTAAAGGGGCTGACAGATTAGAGGGCAAAGCCGGGGCGGATATCCTGATTGGCGGTCAAGGTAATGACATCTTGGTCGGTGGTGACAACAATGACTTGTTTGTCTGGAAGAGTGGCGATGCGGATGGCTCGAAGGATGTAGTCAAGGATTTTGTCATCAATCAGGACAAGCTGGATCTAGCGGATGTTCTTGATATTCCAACGGGTGGAGCGGTGGAAGATTATCTGCATATTGGTACTGCGGTTGGTTATTCAGATCCCGTAGTACAAGTGTTTAGTGCAGGTGATGCCCAAACTACAGGCGCCATATCTAATTTGACTATAGTGATGGAGGGGTTAGGCACCACTGAAAGCGAGCTGTTGGCCTTACAAACCTACTTGTTGGATAACGATGGCTTGATCAAATAAGCTGGTCAGGGAGAGTCGGGAGACTCTCCCTAGACTTAACATCCTGCGGGCTGTGTATGGGTGAACGCCATCGTGCGCAGCACGGACCCATCGGCGCTCTCTCATCGCTGATAACTTATTGCGGCCTCTTACAGCATATCTTCTGCTGGTTATTGCATTATATGAGTCCGACCTTTGAGTGTATTCACTACCACGCACCACCGCCAATGAAAAGCAATAATATATTATCTATTCGCTGCAATCATCCTCACCATTTTGATGAAACCGTCGTTCATTTTTGATACGGATCTCTTGACAATCTATGTCTAGGCTTGAAGTAGAGCTTGACTGGGGT